>JAJDCV010000270.1 GCA_029260675.1 Phycisphaeraceae bacterium | reverse complement strand
TAGTTTCAGCCCGTTAACGAACTTCGTTCTCGGATACATCGCTTTTACCGTTGGTTCCCATCTGAATTTTCGAAGCCTGCGCAACGCACACAAGCGGCTGTTCCTGCTGATCGCCGCCCACATCGTCCTGCATCTGGCGTTGGCGATGAACCCAGGCACCTATGCCGTATTCATCTTTAACACACTGTTGGGTCTCTCGTCGGGCTCGAAGTGGCCGGTGATCGAGAGCTACGTCAGCGCCGGGCAGACCCCCCGCCGAGCCGCCGCATCGGTCGGACAGTTCAACATCGCCTGGTCGTCCTCGGTCGTCCCAGCCGTCGCGGCGGGCGGATGGCTCATCGAGACCTGGGCCCCGAGCCTGTTCCTGTTACCCGCGGCCTTGAACCTGGGCGTGCTGGTCCTGATCCTGCGGCTGACCGCCCGACCGATCCACCTGCCAGCGGATCACCCCACACATCCCACCGACAGCCAGCGGGTCCGTATCCGCTCGCTGTTGTTCTCAAGCCGATGGCTGCTGTTCGCCAGTTTCGCACTGCTTTTCCTGATCGCGCCACTGCTGCCATACATCTTCCGTCGGCTGGGGTTCTCCCCGGGACCGGCGACCGCGATGGTCTCCTTGATCGACCTGGGTCGATTCGCCGCCTTCATCGTCCTGCAGCGCTACATCGGCTGGCACGGCCGGGCGTCGCTGCTGATCTGGACCGCTGCCCTCTTACCCGCCGGGTTCCTCATGATGCTCGCCAGCGACCACCTGCCCCTGATCCTCCTGGGTGAAGTCTTATTCGGCGTCGCCGGGGGGATGACCTACTACGCCGCGTTGTATTACGCCATGGTGATGAAGAACGCCGCCGTCGAAGCCGGGGGGGCACACGAAAGCCTGATCGGCTCGGGGCTGATGGTCGGCCCGGCGATCGGCTTGGCAGGCGTCTACCTCTCCGGCGCAGGCAGCACCGATTCCACCGCGATGGTCGCGACCGTCGTGCCTTTCATCGCCATCTGCACCGTCGGGGCGTTGTGGTCCTTGCGTGGCGCACGCGACACAGATCATTTTCAATTCCCCGACTGACGATGTGACAACCGCTACCGTCCCAGCGCCGCCCCCAACGCCTGCTCCAGCCGGGGCTGGGTAAACACGTACCCGCTGCGATCCAGCACCCCCGGCTCAGCCCGTTGGCTGGCGAATAGTGCCTCGTCCGCCAGCCTCCCAAACGCCAGCCTTGCCGCGAACTTAGGCACAGGCAGCACAGCAGGACGGCGCAACACACCCGCCAGCGCCCGTGTGAATTGCCTGTTGGTCACCGGCTCGGGTGATACGAGGTTCACCGGGCCCGATACTGAACTGTCGGCGATCAGATGCAACACCGCGCCAACCACATCGCCCAATCCGATCCAACTCATCCACTGCGAACCGCTACCCAATGGCCCGCCCACGCCCAAGCGGAACGCCGGCAGCATCTTCTTAAGCGCCCCACCGTCCCGGCTGATGACCACACCGATGCGCGGGTGCACAACGCGGATGCCCGCCTCCACTGCCGGCTGCGCCGCCGACTCCCAAGCTTGACACACACCCGCCAGAAACCCCTCGCCCGGCCCGCTGGTCTCGTCTAACACTTCATCGCCCCGGTCCCCGTAGAACCCGATGGCTGAGGCACTGATCAACACTCCCGGCTTGTGTTGCAGGTTCGCCAGGGTTGCCGCGAGCAGGCGCGTCCCGTCCACCCGGCTTTCGCGGATCGCTCGCTTCTTTTCGTGTGTCCACTTCCCCACGATCGGCTCGCCCGCCAGATGAACCACCGCATCCAGCCTTTCCAGCAATGAACCGTTGAGTTGGCCGTGCGGCACCGACCACCGAACGTCCGGCGGATCGGTCGATTGGTACCGGCCGACACGGATCACCTCGTGGCCGTCATCCGTCAGCCGATGATGTAGCGTGCTGCCGATCAACCCCCGTGCGCCCGTGAGTGCTATCCGCATCGTGGTCCTGCCAATCCGTGTCATGCCTCGATACACACCGCCCGTCCCGCCACGCCGCCAACCGGTAGGGGTTGACCCCCAAGTGATACCCGATGATACACGCCTGATTGGTCATCGTCGCACAGACGATGCCTTGGCGCAGCCAACGCCGGGCCGAGGTTCTGACGCTTGCCGGTGCCAGCCGTACCCGTCCTCGCTTGCTCAATCGGCGTACCAGTTCATAGTCCTCCATCACCGGCAGGTCCGCGTACCCCCCCAAGCTGTGGAACGTCTGGGCACGCATGAACAACCCCTGATCCCCATAGGGCAACGACCGCCATCGGCTACGCAGATTCACGCACCATTCGATCGCCCGCAATGATCGGTTGGGGGCATCAATGCCGAGCTGAAACGCCCCGGCGACCACGCCCGGCTGGGCAAGCGTATCACGGATTTTCCTTGGGTAGTCACCCGGGACGAGCGTGTCGGCGTGGAGAAACAACAACCATTCACCGGCCGCCGCCGCCGCCCCGGCGTTCATCTGATGCGCACGCCCCGGATCAGAGCTCACCACAACAGCGCCCATCGACCGGGCGATCTTCTGTGTGGAGTCTTCACTGCCCCCGTCGGCCACGATCAACTCAGGACGACTCCCACCCGCGCAGGTCTTAAGCGCTTCGAGGGTCGGCCCGATCGCCGCCGCCTCGTTCCAAGCCGGCACGATTACCGAAAGCCCCGACACCCCCGGTGCCCCCGTTAACTCCCCAAGCCTATCTTCACGGTGCGTTGTGCACATCATTGAGTTTCCAATCGTAATCCAGCCAACGGACCTTCGGCACGCGCCCCGAATCCATCGACGCACGCAGATCGGGAACCTGGTCGGCGACGTAATCTAACACACTGTCCGCCACCGATTCGAAGTCGCCGCCATACCAGTTATACAGCGCCGTCAGATAGACCGTGTCTTTCGCCTGATCGAAGCGGAACCAGCGATCGTGTGTGTGGGTGTACACAGCCTGGTCGCGCAACTGGGCTTCAAGCTGTTCGCCGGTGTACGCCTCGTTACGAAGCTTGGGACAGCTATACGCCGCACAAACCAGTGCGAAATGAATCCTCGGCTCCACGAACTTCGGGCGGATCAACTCGTGTTCGATCTGGTTGAGGCTGTACGTCCCACCGCCCCCGGAGTTTCCCCCCGCCAATCCCCAACGTTTTGCGTCCCAACGTTTGGCCGACGGGATGTCCTTGATGCTCTTGATCGGGTAGTGATCCAGGATCAGACGCAGCGTGAAGGCGTTGTAGGCGTTGATGAGATAAGCCAGCTTCTCATCCCGCCCAAGTGCGTCAAACGGTGCATCGGCTAGCGAAGCGATGTACGTATCCAACCCCTCGGCATCCTCAGCCAACGCACCGTAGTCCACCCAGCCATCGGCATCGACGTGCTTGCTGAGGATCGCATCAAACGGGCTGTGATCAAAAACGCCCTCTTGATCGGCCGCCGGTTTGTCATAGGCCTCGGTCATCGCGACCGCCGGGGGGCCTGCCAGCGCGGATAAAAGACCCGTGATCATCTGCGGGTGGATACGGGCATACACCCCGGCGCCGAGCACCACGACCGCGAGCCCCGTCATGGCGATCACGCCCCACTTGCCTATCGGTTTCTTTTGGCCTTGTCTGTTCTCAGTCACGTCTATCTCCTCGGTAAGATCTAATACTTGGGTATGCGACCTGATGGCTCGTGTCGACAGGCGTGTGAGATAAAAGATGAGGATCAATGTCGCCACCATCCCGACCCCTATCATGGCTACGCGCCCGACACCGCCCGGGCCACCGCCTGTGATTCCCCCCGCCGCTTGCCGCCCGGCGTACCCCAGGTAGACATACAAAAACGTCCCCGGCAGCATCGCCACCCAACTCGCCAACACGGCCGGCCAGAAGCGGATCGCCGTCAACCCGTAAAGATAGTTCTGCACATTGAACGGCACGACGGGGCTTAACCGCAACATCGCCACGATCTTCCACCCCCCCTCACCGACTGCCCGATCGATCGCGCGGAACTTGGGGTGACCGCCAAACCGCCTGGTGATCTTATCTCGTGCCAGGTATCGGCTGATCAGGAACGCCCCCGCCGCACCCGTGGTCGACCCCACCGACACGGTCGCTAATCCGATCCACAAACCAAAGATCGCACCCGCCGCCAGCGTCAACGCCCAACCCGGGAGCATCAGCACCGTTGCCACAACATACAACGCCGCAAACACCGCCGGGCCCCAGACCCCCAGGCTCGTGATCCAGGACTCCAGCCGTTCAATGGCCTCCCCGACCGGCAACACGCTCATCACCAATAACAGCCCGACCACCGCCGCGAAAACCGATGCCCACCGGACCCACACGGTCCATCGGTCGGCCTCTCCCCCGCGGTCTGCATGTGTGTGTGTGATCGCTTGGTTCATGGATGACCTGACACCCCCCTATCGGCGACCCGGCGTTCGCAAGGACATAACCCGCCAGGGCGTCAGATTATTCTCTGCCCCGCCGGCCGCCGGACAGGCCACTACAATACCCCTGACCGCTATGACCGAACACACCTTTCAACTCGTCAGCGACTTCCAACCCATGGGCGATCAGCCCCAGGCGATCGACCAACTCACCGACGGCATCCAGGCCGGCCAACGCTACCAGACCCTCCTGGGCGCGACCGGCACGGGCAAGACCTTCACGATGGCCAACACCATCGCTCGGGTCAACAAGCCCACCCTCGTCATCAGCCACAACAAGACCCTCGCCGCCCAGCTCTACGAAGAGTTCAAGGAGCTCTACCCCGACAACGCGGTCAGCTATTTCGTCAGCTACTACGACTACTACCAGCCCGAGGCCTACATCCCCCAACGGGATATCTACATCGAAAAAGACGCCTCGCGCAACGACGACCTGGATCGTCTGCGCCTCGCCGCGACAACCCACCTGGTCAGCCGCCGGGACGTGGTCATCGTCGCCAGCGTCTCCGCCATCTTCGGGCTCGGCTCACCCAACGAGTACAAGGCCGCCGTCCTGACGCTGCGCAAGGGTGAAGAGATCGACCGCCAGGACTTCCTCCGCACGCTCACCGACCTGCAATACACACGCAACGACTACGAACTGAAGCGCGGCAGCTACCGCGTCCGTGGCGACGTCATCGAACTGCACCCCGCCGCCGAAGAATTCGCCTACCGCGTCGAACTCTTCGGCGACGAGATCGAAGGCCTGCAATTCATCGACCCGCTCACCGGCGAACTGCTCGCCGACGAAGATGAGCTGATGGTCTTCCCCGCGGTCCACTACGTCATGCCGGAAGACCGCCTCGAATCCGCCGTCGCAGGCATAAAGGACGAGCTCGCCACACAGGTCATGCACCTGCGTAGCCAGGGCAAACTGCTGGAAGCCCAACGCCTCGAAGCCCGCACCAAGTACGACCTGGAGATGATCCAGGAGGTCGGGTACTGCTCCGGCGTCGAGAACTACTCCCGCTTCTTCGACGACCGGCCCGCCGGGTCACGCCCCTTCTGCCTGTTTGACTACTTCCCCAAGGACGACTGGCTATTAATCATCGACGAGAGCCACGTCACCATCCCCCAGCTCGGCGCGATGTACCACGGCGACAAGCACCGCAAGGACACACTCGTCAACTTTGGCTTCCGCCTGCCGTCCGCACTGGATAACCGGCCGTTGAAGTTCCAAGAGATCGAAGAGCTCTGGCCCCAGGTTGTGTTCGTCTCCGCGACACCGGGCAAGTACGAGCTGGAAAAATGCCAGGGCGAAGTCGTTGAGCAGATCATCCGCCCCACCGGGCTGATCGACCCGGCCATCGAAGTCATCCCCGCACAGGGCCAGGTCCCCGACTTACTTGTACGTGCCAAGGAGCGCGCCGCCGCCGGGGAACGCACACTCGTCACTACGCTCACCAAACGCCTCGCCGAAGACCTGGCGAGCTACCTCTCGGCCGAGGGCCTTAGCTGCCGGTACCTGCACAGCGATATTGAAACCCTCGACCGCGTGCAGATCCTCCGAGAACTGCGCGAAGGCCAGTTCGACGTCCTGGTCGGAGTCAACCTCCTGCGCGAGGGCCTGGACCTCCCGGAAGTCTCCCTCGTTGCGATCATGGATGCGGACAAGACCGGGTTCCTCCGCAGCACCACCAGCCTGATCCAGCAGATCGGCCGGGCCGCACGCAACGTCAACGCCACCGTCATCCTCTACGGCGACGTGGTCAGCCCCGCCATGCAGTCCGCGATCGAAGAAACCAACCGCCGCCGTGAAATACAACTCGCCTACAACCAAAAACACAACATCGAACCCGAGACGGTTAAGAAAGCCATCCGTATGGGCCTGGAACTGGAGTTGCGCGCCCGCAAGACCGCACGCGAGGCGCTGGCAGGCGAAGGCCCCGACGGCGAACAGGCATACGACCGCGCCGAACTCATCGCCGAGTACGAAAAACAGATGTTCGAAGCCGCCAACGCCCTGGAATTCGAGAAAGCCGCCCACCTCCGCGACAAAGTCAAAGAAATCAAAGCCGCACCCACCATGGGTAAAATCAAAGCCACCTCAACCCGCCCCCGCAAACCCAAGCCCGGCACACCGGGGACCAAGGTCATCAAGAAAAAGAAGAAGCACAAGCCGGCGTGACTGATATCATCCTGACGAGGCAATCCGGAGGCCCACTGTGTTAAACATCACAAATCGACGGCTAATCATTATTGCAACAGCCATC
>JAJDCV010000269.1 GCA_029260675.1 Phycisphaeraceae bacterium | reverse complement strand
GACCCCGACGACGTAGGCGACCCAGGCCACCCGCGCGGGCATCCGGCGGGTCGGCCGGTAGACCCCCTCGCTGGCCCCGGTATCGGGATCGTACCGGTCGCACCACACCTCGGCACGCTTAAATCCAGCTTCCAGCATCAGTTCCACCAACTCCGGCAGCGACCACAACCGCCAGCGGTAGATAAAGTCGCTTTCCAGCCGCTTGCCTCCGTCAACCTCGAAGTGGATCCGGCATTCCGTACGATGGGAGACCGGATCAAAGGCCCGCTGCTCCCAGAGGTAGGTGAAACCGGACACGCCTGACGGGCCGGGATGAGATTCACCTTGGACCCGACGTGTCTGTGTGCCGACCCGCATCGCCCCGGGCCCGCCGTAGGCGTCGATCACCAGCAGGCCATTAGGTCTTAGGCCACGGCGTGCTGCTTTGAAGTATTGCTTGAGCGAGGCGCGGTCGTGATAGATAAATGTGCTGAAGTTCAGGGCACAGGTGATGTCGACCTTCGGCCGATCGACTGACAGAACATCGGCTTGAACAATATGCAGGTCGGTGGCACGATCCCCCAACTCGCTGTCCGCGGTGCGCTGCGCCCAGCGTGTGGTCGGGCCGTGCGACTCGACCGCCATCGCCTGGTGCTCTCCGTCCATCGCAACCCAGGCCGACGCCACCGCGCAGGTGCCCGCGAAGTCTTCACGCAGCAGCAGGGGGGCGGCGTCTTTGGTGTAATGCCGATACGCACGGTGGAGGAACGCCGCCTCGGCCAACGGGTGCTGGACCGCCCGCCGGTAGAGTGCGAGTTTGTGGGGCCGATGTGGAGGCGTTCGTTTACGTGTCACGTCTGCGCCGCCTCGGCGGGTTGACCGGGGGTTTGCTCGTCGGAAACCGTGTCTTCGTCGTCCGCATCATCATCACCGTCCAATTGCGGCGGGTGCGTCTGTATCTGGACCATCTGCCGGTACCGGCCGCTTCGCGCGATCAGTTCCTCGTGTCGGCCACGCTCGATGATCCGGCCCTGATCCATCACCAGGATCTGATCCGCATGGGTGATCGTGCTTAAGCGATGCGCGATCACGAAGCTGGTGCGGTCGGCCATCAGGTTGCGCAGGCTTGACTGGATCAGCCGTTCGCTTTCGGTGTCCAGGTTGCTGGTCGCCTCGTCGAGGATCAACAGACGTGGCCTGGCCAGCAGCGCCCGCGCGATCGCCAGGCGTTGTCGTTGCCCGCCCGAGAGTTTCACGCCGCGCTCGCCGATCCATGTGCCGTATGCCTTGGGAAGATCCTCAATGAATTCATGGGCATTCGCGAGTCGGGCTGCATCGGCGATCTGGTCGGGTGTCGCGCCGCGTCGGCCGTAGGAGATGTTGTCCGCCACCGTCCCGTCGAACAGGAAGATGTCCTGCTCAACGATGGCAAGCATCGCCCGGTAGCTGCCGACCTTGACCGTGCGCAGATCCATCTCGTCGAGGCTGACCGTCCCGGCATCGGGGTCGTAGAACCGTGCGATCAGGTTACACAGCGTCGTCTTGCCCGCGCCGCTTGGGCCAACCAACGCAACGACCTGCCCGGGCTCGGCGGTGAAACTCACATCGTTCAGCGCGGGGGTCGGTGCCTTGGGGTAGGTAAAGGTCACGCCCGACATCTCGACCCGGCCGTGCGTCTGCGCCGGGTCAAGCGCCACCGCGCCAGGTTTGGTCGGGCTTTCCAACGGCTCTTCCATCAGGTCCAGCACGCGGTCCAGCCCGGCGAGCGAGGTCTGCAACCCCGCGGCGCTCGACGCAAGCAACGCCAACGGCTGCAGCAGGCTGGCCAGGTACCACAGGAACATAAACAGGTCGCCGACCGTCAGTGCTTTGTGCGGCGCAAGCGAGCCGGCCGCCACGGCCGCGCGGTCGTCGATGATCCGCGCCCCGGCGTAACACAACACGCCCGCCAGCGCGACCGGGATCAGCATCCGCCAGACGATGTCGATCGCCCGGTTCCACCACCAGCCAAGCAACTCCTGCCGGGTCATGAAGTGGGTGTCGGTGGCGAAGTTGGTCCCCTCGGTCCGCTCACGCCCGAACGTCCGCACGACACGAACGCCGCCGAACGACTCGGTGACCCGGCTGTCGATGTGCGATCGCGTTGCGCGGATGTCGCGCCACAACGGTCGGATGCGCCCGATCCACGTCCGGTGCGTCAGGAACACCACCGGCAGCAGCACCACCGCGCCCAGCAGCAGGCGCCATTCCGTCACAGAAAGGATCAGCAGGATCCCCACGAGCTGGATCACCGCGCCCGCCGGGTTGTACATCATCGAGAACACCAGCTCGCCCACACCCCCGGCGTCCTCGCGGATGATGCTCGATGCCCCGCCTGATTTCAGCGAGAACACACGGTGCAGTGGCAGCCTGATCGCGTGATTGAAGACGCGCCGACGCATCTCGACACGGACACGGTGAGAGATCCTTGTCGCCTGCCACCGCCCCCAGACCCGCATCAGGATCGACCCGACGTTGATCGCCACCACCGCGACGAACAGGAACAACAGCAATTCCTTGGGCTCGCCCCGCAATGGCAACCAACCGCCCACGCGCCCAAGCAGCCCGTCCCCGAACGGCGAGCCGTTGATCACGTTGTCGATCGCGATCTTTGAAACGACCGGCGGGATCAGGTCCACCACGGTCGAAATGCCCAGCGTCAGCACCGCCAATCCTAGCGCCGCCCGGTGCCCGCGCAGCAACGCAGAGAACCTTGAAAACAGCGTCAGGACCCCCCGGCTACGCTTCTTGCCCAACTGCCGGCCGCGTGGCACCCCGTCCGGCCCCAGGCCCGAACGCCCCGACTTCTCATCACCATCCACACGCCGACGTGCAAAGTCTTCGCGATAGGTTCGGTATTTACGGCTGCTGGATCTGGGCGGACTCATAACCCACGATCATAGCACCCCCGAGGCGAGTTGGCATGGCTTCGCTCGGTGAAAATCAGCTTCGATCCGTGTATCCACAGCGGTCACACAATCCGATCCCGACGCGATCTTGCCATCATGATCAAACCACACAATACCGACATCCCAAGCGTCCCCGGCTCGGGGATATTGGTTTGGCTGTCTGCGGGTGGCGTCCCCGCGTTCCAGTTGCCCAGCACCGCGTTGAGGTCTTCGATCCCGACAAACCCGTCACCGCTTGGGTCGGCCAGCGGATCGCCGGGCGGGACGCTCTGGTTCCAGTTGCCCAGCACGATGTTCAGGTCGTTGATCCCGACGAAGCCATCGGCGTCCAGGTCTCCGGTTAATGTTGAGCTGACGGTGATGAGCAGGTTGTCATATCCGGTCGTGAAAGTTCCCACCTGTCCGGAGTTGGCGGTGAAGATGCCAAAGGTGATTGGGGCGCCCGAGGCAGAAAAGTCCGCCGCGTTGCCGAAGTCTGCTTCCAGAAGGGCGGGGGCGCTATGTGTGTGCCACGCACCTGTTCCGAATGAAGTGGTAACGAATACATCCGCAATATGAAAAACCCCGCCTTGCTCAAACATGAGGGCGGCCGCCTGGCCGAGTTCAGAGTTCTTAAAGTCAATGGACCACGCGATCGAATCAATTGCACCCTGCACCGACGGGTCGTAGACAAACGTCGATTGGGTGTGAAAAACCTGCACCAGGCCCGGGATTGATGTGACGCTGTGAGTGACATTGCGGAAGTTGTCGGGGTTGCCTCCAACAGCGCTTTGTAAGGCCACCGCGGTACCGTTAGTAGTCCCTGCCGAGAGCGTGAGGCTCCAGTCGGCATTATCAAAGAGTCCGTCAGAATAGATGGCATCGGCTGATGCGCGAGGAATACAAAGAAAGGCCGACAAAGCCGTAGCAAGCAGAAGGGTACGCATCGCGCTGTAGTCCTTTCGTATACAGTTAAAGAGAACCGCCCATCGAACTCAGGTATGCAACAAGGCAGTTGCCTTGTGATGAGTCGGGTTAAACATGTCGCCTCGGTTGCGCCTACGCAGCAGAACCAGGCTGCACAACACCGAAAGGCCAAGCGTCGTAGGCTCTGGGATATTGGTTTGGCCTTCTGTTGGCGGGGTGCCCGCGTTCCAGTTGCCCAGCACGGCATTGAGGTCGGCGATCCCCACGAACCCGTCGTTGGATGGGTCGCCTAACTGCCAGATGCCCGTGCTGACATTCTGGTTCCAACTGCCCAGCACGATGTTCAGGTCGGCGATCCCGACAAACCCGTCGAGGTTCAGGTCACCGGCCAGGCCGTCGAGCAGGAGGTTGACGCTGTCGGCGTCGGAGCTGACGTTCAGGAGCAGGCCCGATAGCCCGGTGCTGTTAGTGACGCCGCTGAACGCGCCGGTGAGGCTGCCGCCGAAGGTGATGATGTCGAACGCCATGCCGGGCGAGAGGACGAAACCGTTAAGGTCGGTCACGTCGAGGACACCCCCGATCGTGACATCCCCAGCCACCGCGAGCTGGTCAAACTCTGTGCCAGCGGTCAGGCCGCCCAATTCGATCAGGAGATTGGCCGTCCCGGTCAGTTGCACATCCCCGCCGAAGGACACGATCGCCGGGCTTGCGCCGGGGCTGAACCCGTTAGTGAACTCGACCACACCGGTCCCGCTGAAAGAACCCGCGCCGGAAACAGCGTTGAAGAAGGTCGCTCGGCTGTCGAACCCGACGAACACGTCGCCGCTGTTGGTCATCGTGCCGTGGAAGGATGTGGTCGAACCGCCGGCCACGTTGACCGCCCCGGTGGCGTTGTTGGTGATGTTGCCGAAGACGTCGTTTGTCCCTGCCCCCATCGACAGATTGCCGTCATTGGTCAGGCCGCCCATCAGGCGAAGCGGACCGCGGCTGGTGATGATGCCGCCGGCGTTGTTGGTCAGGTCGCCATTAAATTGCAACGACCCGCCGAGGTTGTCGATCAGACCGGCGTTGGTGTTGCCCAGG
>JAJDCV010000268.1 GCA_029260675.1 Phycisphaeraceae bacterium | reverse complement strand
ATGAGCACCGGTGCGAACTGGGGCGTCGTAGGCTCTGCCGACAGCGCCGCTACGTTCGGGTACGACTACAGCGCGATCGGTGTCCCGATGGCACCCGGTGCGGCCAACACCCTGGCTCTGAGGCTTGAAGCCAACAACGGCGACGCCGTGGCTGCTGCCGAGAGCATCGCCGCGGTCAGTACGGCAGTCTTCGCCGGCAGCTATAACCTGCAGTTCGATATGTGGGCCAACTACACCGGTCCGCTTGAACTGGGCGGCAGCGGCTCGACCGAGTTCATCGGCGCCGGCATCGGTCACGATGGCGTGACCGCCGCGTTTGACTCCGGTGCCAACCTGACCTTCACCGGCGACGCCGGTTCGGGTACGGACCTTCGTGCACACGAAAACGGCACGCTCCAGGGCCTCGGCGACGGCGGTTTCAACCCCGTCCTCACCGGCCTGAACCACCCCAACATCGGTGGCGAACTCGGCCTGTTCCCCGCAACCCCCGCCCCCGCGGCACAGGTCGCGTTGCACCCGGCTCAGATCGAATTCACCCGCGCCGGTGCGGCTGGCTACGGCTGGCGTCACTACAGCGTCTTCGTTGATGGCGGCAAGGCTGTCTTCTTCGTTGACGGCCTCCACGTGGTCTCGCTCGACTCCACCGATGGCACTGGCTTCAGCACCACTGGTTCGGTCGCCCTGGTCTACGCTGACTTCTTCAGCTCGATCGCCGGCAACCCTGTCGTGTCCAATGGTCTGTTCACCAACGTCGAAGTGACCGACGTTCCTGAGCCCGCTTCCCTCGCCCTGCTGGGCCTGGGTGGTCTGGCCATGCTGCGTCGCCGCTAAGCGATTCAGTATCGAAAATTTGATTGATTCTACAGCCGTCGGGGTTACACCCGGCGGCTTTTTTTTGCGCGCACTCCCTCGGTATCCACCGCGTCCCATCACCCCCGTAACGTCAAAGAACCGCTGGACACTCGGGCCTAAACCGCGTTATCCTGTGGCACATTCTGGGCAACGCGTCGATCCAATACAACGATCAGGGAGCACCCGTGCTACGACTACCTCTAGCTGTACTTACCGTATCCATAACCGCTTCGGCCCTCACCGCCGACACCGTCGAGCTGGTCCAAGGCGATCTGCTGCACGGCACCGTCATCGAGCAGTCCGAGCAGGCTGTCGTCATCGACCACCCGGTCATGGGGCAGATCAGCCTTCCGGTGGATCAGGTGAAGGCCGTATTGATCACAGCCGAAGATGCGGACGCGGTTCTGAAGTCCTCCGAAGCCGATGCGCCGCCGACTGATGACGCCCACGCCATCCCGCAGACACTGCTCCCGGGCTGGGACAAGCACTTCGAGTTGGGATTCAACGGCAGCGACGGCAACAGCCAGACCTTCAACCTCAACGCCGCGTTCGGTGCGACCAAGGCAGACGACTTCAACCGGGACCAACTGAGCGCCACCTACTTCCGTAACAACGACGACGGCAACCGGACACGCAATGAGTTCACCGCCGAGGCAGTCCACGACTGGCTCATGCCCGACAGCCCCTGGTTCAAGTTTGCCAGCGCCAAACTGGAGTACGACGAGTTCCAGGACTGGGAGACCCGGGCCAGCGGTTTTGTCGGCGTCGGCAAGCAGCTGGTTGATACAGACAAACACAACCTCATCGGGCGGGCCGGTCTCGGTGCCAGCTACGAGTTCGGCACGATCAACGAGCTTGTCCCCGAGGCGTTGTTCGGCCTGGAGTGGATCTACCACATCAACGATCGGCAGACGCTGGAAAGCTACGTCACCGTATTCCCCGACCTGGATGAGTTCGGCGAGTCACGCACACAAGCGGGCACCGCGTGGACCCTCGCGATCGATGAGACGGATGGCATCAGCCTGAAGTTCGGGGTCGACAACGAGTACGAATCCAAGACCGGCGGGACCGCGAAGCACAACGACGTGAAGTACTACGGGGCGTTGGTGTTTGATTTCTGAATATTTTACGCGACCGCTTCTCACAGATGTACCCGCGGGTTTATATGGATCTCCGCGGCCGCCGCATATCCATGCGGGGCTACGAAATAACCCGTGATTTGAAGTAGAACAGATACGCTCTAGAGCATTCTCAATCCACCCGTAGCGTCTATCAGTTTTTTTACCGCGACAAGTCGCGGCGCTTCGTAAGGGTGTCCCGCTACATCTGGATTGGGGACGCTCTGACGCGACAAGTCGCGTCGCGTCGAACAACACCTCCGCTATGGTTGATCGGGAGGTGCTCTCTCGCCGCCATGCGAACCGTCTCGCAGTACGGATTCGTCCGCGTTGTAATCGAGGCCGGTAAATTCCACCCGTTAAAAAACCCACGCCGTTAGACGTGGGTTTTTGATGATGTGTATGGAAGAACCGTGGATCAGTTCTTCTTGCCGCCGGGCATCTCTTCACCGAGCAGTTGTGCGACCAGTCGAGATTCGCCGACGGTGGTTTCGATTTCGGCGGGTGTCTCGGCCCCTGCGGCTTCGGCGAGGGCAGCGGCGTCTTCGAGTTCCTCTTCGCGACTGGGCAGTTCCTGGGCCGGGGGCTCGGCGAGCTTGAGCACCTTCATGCCGGTGTACTTCTTGAACCCGGTGCCGACCGGGATCAGGTGACCCAGAAGGACGTTTTCCTTTAGGCCTTCCAGTGGGTCGATCTTGCCGGCCAGGGCGGCTTCGGTGAGGACCTTGGTGGTCTCCTGGAAGGACGCGCCGGAGAGGAACGACTCGCTCTGGAGGCTGGCCTTGGTGATACCCAGGAGCAGTGTCTTGGCGTTGGCGGGCCGGCACTTGGTGGTCTTGGCCGTCTCCTTGCCGTCGGCCTCGACACGGGCGTTGATGTCTTTGAGTTCGGTCTTGGTGATGATCGTCCCGTCGGGCAGGCCGGTGTCGCCGGGCTCCTTGACCTTGACGCTCTTGGCGATGACCTCGTTGGCGGCGCGGAAGCGGAACTTGTCGATGACCTCGTTGGGCAGCAGGTCCGCTTCGCCGGGGTTCTCGACCCGGACCTTGCGGATCATTTGAGCCACGATGATCTCGATGTGCTTGTCGTTGATGGGCACACCCTGGGCGCGGTAGTCGTTCTGGACCTCTTCTAGGAGGTAGTGGTAGAGCGCCTCTTCACCCTTGACGCGGAGGATGTCCTGGGGGACCAACGGGCCGTCGATCAACGGGTCGCCGGCTTCGACGAAGTCGCCGGTGTGGACCAGCAGGTGACGGTCCTGCGGGACGTGGTGCTCGGCCTCGAGGCCGGCGTCGGACTTAACGATGATGGTCATCTTGCCGCGGCGTCGGTCGCTGCGGAGCTCAACGTCGCCGGAGATCTCCGCCATGATCGCGGCTTCCTTGGGACGACGGGCTTCGAAGATCTCGGTGACTCGTGGCAGACCGCCGACGATGTCGCTGGATCCGGTGGCCTCACGGGGCTGGCGGGCGAGCATCTGGCCGGCCTCGATCTTCTGGCCCTGCTCGACGTCGATACGCGCCTTTGCGGGGAGGTAGTGGAAGTCGAGGATCTTGCCGTCGCCGTCTTCGATGACGATCCGTGGGTGCATCTCGCCTTTGTGTTCGATGACGACCAGGCTCTCGGTCTTCTCGCCGTCCTGGGCTTTCTTCTTCTTGCCCTTGCCGGCGGCTTCGGCCTCGGGGCGGACGGTCTCGCCGATGACGACGTCTTCAAAACGGATGACGCCGGCCTTCTCGGCGAGGATCGCGGTACGGTGAAGGTCCCACTGGACCAGGATCTGACCACGCTTGACCTGTTCGCCTGCCTTAACGCGGATGTATGAGCCGTACTGAACTTTGAACTTCTCGAGTTCCCGGCCCTTCTCATCGAGGACGGCGACTTCACCGTTGCGCTTAAGCGCAACGAGTGTCTCATTGCCGTCTTCGTCGAGGGTGGGGACTTCGTTGGCATCACGGATCTCGATCGTGCCGGGCTGGGATGCCTGGTAGGCGCTCTCGATAAGACTGGTAGTAGCGACACCGCCGGTGTGGAACGTACGCATGGTCAGCTGCGTGCCGGGCTCACCGATGGACTGGGCGGCGATGATGCCGACGGCCAAACCTTCTTCGACCAAACGGCCTGTGGACAGGTCCTGCCCGTAGCAGCTGGCACAGATGCCCTGACGGGATTCGCAGGTCAGGCCGGAGCGGACCATCACGGCGTCGATACCCAAGGCTTCGATCTGAAGCGCGGCGTCATCGGTGATCAACTCGTTTTCTGCGACGATCAGGTTGTCGGTGATCGGGTTGCGGATCGTCTCGCGGGCGGTCCGTCCGACGATGCACTCACGCAGCGGGACGTCGATCTCTTCGCCCTTGTAGATGGCGCGCTTGGTGATGCCCTGCTTCGTGTTGCAGTCGTGCTGGCTGATGAAGACGTTCTGGGCAACATCGGCGAGTTTACGGGTGAGGTAGCCGGAGTCGGCGGTCTTCAGCGCGGTATCGGCCAGGCCCTTACGCGCACCGTGCGTCGAGGAGAAGTACTCCAGGACGCTGAGGCCCTCTCGGGCGTTTGCCTTAATAGGCGTCTCGATGATCTCGCCGGATGGCTTACTCATCAGGCCACGCATACCCGCGAGCTGCTGGACCTGGCTGACGTTACCACGGGCACCAGATGCGTCCTTACTCATGATGTACACGGGGTTGATAGCCAACCGGCCCTCGGTCCCGTCGGCGGGCAGGGGCTTGCCGTTCTCGTCGCGGCGGTCGTTGCGCAGCTCCTTGAGCAGTTCCTTGGTGACGCCTTCCCGGCAGTGCGTCCAGAGGTCGAGCAGCTGGTTGTAGCGTTCGCGCTCAGTGATGGCACCGGCGTGGTAGGCCTTCTCGACCCGGTCGACTTTCTTCTGGGTCGCGTCGATCAGCTCCTGCTTCTTGGCGGGGATACGCAGGTCGGTCAGGCCGAACGACAGCCCGGAGATCGTCGAGTGCATGAACCCGATGGCCTTGAGGTTTTCGAGCAGGTCGATCGTCGCGGGCCGACCGCAGCGGGCGTAGGTGTCGTCGATGACGCGGCTGCAGGCCTTGGAGCCCAGCGCGAAGTTGTAGTAGTGCATCCCCTCGGGCAGGATCTCATTAAAGAACAATCGTCCGACGGTGGTCACAATCCGGTTGTTCTTAGGCAAGTCCTCGGGCTGACCACCGATATCGGTGATGATGTCGCCATAGCGGTTCTTGGGCAGACGCACTTCGATCGGTGTGTGCAGCGAGATCTTCTTGACGTCGTAGGAGAGGAAGGCCTCGAACGGATCGCGGAATGACGGGCAGTCCGCGGGTTCCTGTGAGCCCTCGGCGTCGATCATCGTGAGGTAGTACGCGCCCAGGAGGATGTCCTGAGACGGGCTGATGATCGGGTTGCCGTTGGCGGGGCTGAAGATGTTATGGGTCGCGAGGATCAGGACGTGAGCCTCGGCCTGGGCCTCGACGGACAAGGGCAGGTGGACGGCCATCTGGTCGCCGTCGAAGTCGGCGTTGAACCCGGCGCAGACCAGCGGGTGGATCTTGATGGCGTTGCCCTCGACGAGCACGGGCTCGAAGGCCTGGATACCCATGCGGTGGAGGGTCGGGGCGCGGTTAAGCAGGACCGGGTGCTGGTAGATCACCTCTTCGAGGATATCCCAGACCTCGGGGTCACGGCGTTCGAGCATCTTCTTGGCGCTCTTGATCGTGTCGACCAGGCCGTGCTCTTTGAGCTTGCGGATGATGAACGGCTGGAACAACTCCAGGGCGATCTTCTTGGGCAGGCCGCACTGGTTG
>JAJDCV010000267.1 GCA_029260675.1 Phycisphaeraceae bacterium | reverse complement strand
TCTCGGTTCGCTGGCTTGGGGGGCGGCTTCTTTCCTGGCCAGGTCCATCAATCGCTGGTGCGTACCGATCAAGGTGTCCGGATCGTCGGGGTCGGGCTGACGCTGGACGTAGATGCCTTCGGCCTGCATGTCCCAGGCCTGACGACGGTCGGCGAGCATGATGTCCATGACCTGCTTGAGCCTGGCCTGAAGCGCCAGGTCGGTGATCGGCGTGATGCATTCGACGCGGTTGTCGAGGTTGCGGTACATCCAGTCGGCGCTGCCGATGTAGTACTCGGCCTTGCCTTCGCCGGCGTCGTCGTTGTGGAAGAAAAATATCCGCGAGTGTTCGAGGAACCGGCCGATCACGCTCTGCACGGTGATGTTATCGCTGAGCCCGGGGACGCCTGGCCTTAGCGTGCAGAACCCGCGGACGATCAGCTTGATCCTGACCCCGGCCTGACTGGCCTCGTAGAGCCTTCGGATGATGGCCCGGTCTTCCAGGCTGTTCATCTTGGCGATGATCGTCGGGCGGTTGGGGTCGTCGGGATCGCCGCCTCGGTCCTTCCAGGCCGTACAGTGCTCGATCTCCCGGTCGATCATCCCGATCAGTCGAGACCTTAGGTTCGTCGGTGCGATCAGCAGCTTCTTGAAGGTGCGTTCCTGGCTCATCCCGGTGAGGTAGTGGAACAGTTCGACCAGGTCTCCCGTAATCAGCGGGTCGGCGGTGAACAGGCTCAGGTCGGTGTAGAGCGACGCGGTTCTTGAGTGGTAGTTGCCCGTTCCGATGTGCGCGTAGCAGCGCATACCCTCGGCCTCGTGCCGGACAACGAGGCTGGTCTTGGTGTGGGTCTTCAGGCCGACCACGCCGTAGACCACGTGGACCCCGGCTTTTTCAAGCCGGTGCGCGAGTTGGACGTTGCGCTCTTCATCGAATCGGGCTTTGAGTTCGACCAGGCAGACGACCTGCTTGCCGGACTCCGCGGCACGGATGATGTCGGGGATGAAAGGCGAGTCGCCGCTGGTGCGGTAGAGCGTCAGCTTGATCGCGATGACTTTCGGGTCTGTCGCGGCCGTGTGGATGAACCGCTCGACACTGGCACCGAAAGATTCGTAGGGGTGGTGCACCAGCACATCCCCGGCGCGGATGATGCTGAACATGTCGGCCTCGGTGTCCGCCAAACGCTGCGGGACCACGGGCTTCCAGGGCTCACATTTCAGCTCGGGCTTGTTCAGGCTGTGGATCGCCCAGAGGTCGGTGAACTCCAACTCCCCGGGCATCTGGTAGATCTCCTGCTCGCGTAGGTCCAACTGTTCGGACAGCAGGCGGTTCATAGGGCGTGCCGGGTCGTCGCTGACTTCCAGACGCACCGCCTGGGCGAACCGGCGGTCACGCAATTCCTGCTCGATCAGTTCAAGCAGATCCTCGGCGTCTTCCTCGTCGCGCTCCACGTCGGCGTTGCGGGTTACACGGAACGGCTGCGCGTCGATGATCTTCATCCCCCGGAACAATTCATCCAGGTTGTGACGGATGATCTGTTCGAGGTTGACGAACAAGTGTCCCTGGCCGTCCTCTTTCGCATTCTCGCCGTCCAGCCTGACCCAGCCGGGCAGGACTTCGGGGACTTTCACCCGCGCAAAACAATACCGGCTGGCCTCATCGATCTTTTCGCCGTTGTCGCCGCAGCGATCTTCCGAACGCTTGTCATCCTCGCGTGGGTCGCTTAACAGCACGCCCATCGAGGTGCTGAGGTTGCTGATAAACGGGAACGGGTGACCGGGGTCAACCGCCAGAGGAGTCAACACGGGGAACATGTTCCTGCGGAAGTACTCCGAGGCCCGACCGCGCTGCTCGTCATCGAGTTGAGACCACTTCAACAGGTGGATACCCTGCTGGGTGAGCCCGGGCTTAATGACCTTCTCGAAGCAATCTGCCTGTAACCGGAGCATCGGGATGACCGCCTGACGGATGACCGAGATCTGCTCGGACGCGGTGAGCCCGTCGGGGCTGCGTTGGCTGACCCGTGCGGCGACCTGCCGTTTGAGCCCGCCGACCCGCTTCTGGAAATACTCATCGAGGTTCGAGTTGAAGATCGCCAGGAACGCGACACGCTCCAAGAGCGGCGTGCGATCATCCAGCGCCTCGTGAAGCACCCGGCGGTTGAACTCAAGCCAAGACAACTCGCGATTCAGAAACAGCGCCCGCCCCTGAGAATCACACTCGCCGTGGCTTGTGTCGGGTGTCATGCCGGGGGTTGGCGTCGTCGGGATGTCTGAAGCCGGTGGTTTCATAACGGATCGGTCACAAGGCCCTTGCGGGCTCTGTCGCGAACACCCCAAGATACCAGACAGCGGATCGGGGTCGAACCGGGCCAATAAAAACAGTCTGACGCCGCTCTGAGGCGGTTATACACCGGCACCGGCTCGGTAGGACATTCCCATCATCGGCCCGAGTCGGAGCTGGGTTCAGGCCCGGGCATACGCACAAGGATCACCGCGTCACGCAGCAGCATCCGATCAAGGATAGGACCGTTCACGCTGGGATCCAGCCGGATCGTTAATCCGGGCCCGGAAACAGGTGTGTTGATCACCACGGTCTGTTGTAAACCTGTGACACGGAAGCGCTGGTCCTGAGGATCTTCGGAAGATACTACGGCCTGAAAATCTGCCCAGCCTGCGATCTCCGGTGGGGCATCCTGTGTGTCTAACTCCGCGACCGCGGCGAAGCGTTCCGCGCCGTCGGGCAATTCAAAAATCACCGAGCCCGGGGCGTGCATCCGGATCGATCGCCCGGTCACACGGACCGGGACGGGCAGGCCGAACACGCTCGCTTCTTCAACGGTGCGCCTCGGCAATTCCGACAGGTCGATCAGCCTCAAGCCCCCGGCCCAGAAATCGATCCGCGCCAATTCCGAAACAGACGATTCGATTTCCATCGCCGGCGCACCGGGCGGGATCACACGGAAGTACACACGGTCCGAGGTGATACGCAGGTCGTCGGCCCAGAGACGGGTCCCGTCCGCCAATGTCACCCGGTGATAGGGCTCGGCGTGCGATCCGACCGGGTTCGCTAACACCATCGACGCGATCCGTCCATACGGGATCGTTACCGGATCGCCCCCTGCACCCCCGGTGTCAGGAACCAGTGCGACGCCTGTTTCGGCTAAAGACGAGACAAAACCCGTTAGGGTGTCGCCGTTGGTCAGCGTAACCCTGTCCG
Organism: Phycisphaeraceae bacterium; assembly: GCA_029260675.1. Classification (GTDB taxonomy): domain Bacteria; phylum Planctomycetota; class Phycisphaerae; order Phycisphaerales; family Phycisphaeraceae; genus JAJRRS01. The sequence continues at coordinate 585 of JAJDCV010000267.1, read as the reverse complement.
TGATCGGCGCATCACTTGACGCGGTCTCGTGATCGTTGGCGATCCAGTCCACCCGTGTCACATCTTCCAGCGGGATGACGACCGTCCCGATCAGCGGGTGTCGCCAGCGGATGGCTGAGCCGTCGGGCGTCGGGCCGACCCAGTCGCCGGTGAATCGCTGCCCATCGGTCAGCCAGACCCCCGGCGCGGACAGCGGCCCCACCGTGTCATCCCCGCCGATCGATCGTAGTTGTACAAATTGATTGACCGCCGAACTGCGTAGCGTCCGTTGTTCGTCGAAGTAGTTGATGGTGCCATCGTCGAGGCTGGCGACGTTCACTGTCTTTGGGTCCAGGTCCGGGCCGATCAAGGTCGCCGGGGTGACCGCCGCCACAGGTGCTGCCCCGCAGAACAAGCACACCAAGGCCACCCAGCAGGCGAGATACGTCCTGGCCCACCTCACAAGCCGTGGGCGAACCGCTTGTCTGCGGGGGATCACTCGTGATGAATGTCGGGATTTAAACACAACAGCTGTCACTTCTGAAATATCGGCAAAAGCCGGTTGGGTATCTGCAAGATCAGCAAACTCATCGACGTCCCATAAGG
>JAJDCV010000266.1 GCA_029260675.1 Phycisphaeraceae bacterium | reverse complement strand
GGGGAACATGCTCAAGCCCATGCTCGCGCGTGGTGAGTTGCACTGCCTCGGCGCGACCACACTCGACGAGTACCGGCAATACATCGAGAAAGACGCGGCGCTGGAGCGACGGTTCCAGCCGGTCATGGTCAACCCCCCGACGGTCGAGGACACGGTCTCGATCCTGCGTGGGCTGCGCGAGCGTTTCGAGGTGCATCACGGCGTAAAAATCCAAGACGCCGCGATCGTCGCCGCGGCCGTGATGTCGGACCGTTACATCTCCGACCGGTTCCTGCCGGACAAGGCCATCGACCTGGTGGACGAGGCCTGCGCGATGATCCGCACGGAGATCGACTCGATGCCCGCTGAATTGGACCGGGTCAGCCGGCGGGTGATGCAATTAGAGATCGAAGAGGCGGCGCTTAAGAAGGAAAAAGACGACGCCAGCCGCTTGCGGCTTAGCGATCTTCAAAAAGAGCTTGCCGACCTCAAGCACCAGGCCGACGCGATGCGGACCCAATGGGAAAACGAGAAGGCCGAACTGGGTAGAGCCCAGAAAATCCGCGAGCGGATCGAGCAGGTCCGCCACGACATCGAAGTCGCCGAGCGTGATTACGACCTGGAACGCGCCGCCCAGCTCAAGCACGGCGAGCTGCCGGAGCTGCTTAAACAGTTGGAAGCCGCCGAGGCCCAGGACGCCCCCGGGGCCACTGGCAACACCCCTGACGTCGGCGGGGATCGCCTGCTTCATGAGGAGGTCAGCGAGGACCAGATCGCGCAGATCGTCGCCCGCTGGACCGGCGTGCCCGTCACCCGTCTGATCGAGGGCGAACGCCAGAAGCTTCTGCACCTGGACAAGATGCTCCACGAACGGGTCATCGGCCAGGATCAGGCCGTGCAACTCGTCGCCGATGCGGTCATCCGTGCCCGGGCCGGGATCAAAGACCCCAAGCGCCCGATCGGCTCATTCATCTTCCTGGGCCCCACCGGCGTGGGGAAGACCGAACTCGCCCGCGCCCTGGCCGAAGCGCTATTTGATAGCGAAGACAACATCGTCCGGATCGACATGAGCGAGTACATGGAGAAGCACGCCGTGTCCCGCCTGATCGGAGCCCCGCCCGGATATATCGGTTTCGAGGACGGCGGCCAGCTCACCGAGGCCGTGCGACGCAAGCCCTACTCCGTGGTCTTGTTCGACGAGATCGAGAAGGCGCACCCGGATGTGTTCAACGTGCTCCTGCAGATCCTGGACGACGGCCGGGTCACCGACAGCCACGGCCGGACGGTCAACTTCAAGAACACCGTCATCATCATGACCAGCAACATCGGCAGCCGGCACCTGCTGGACGATCAGGTCATGGGTAACGGCCAAATCAGTGACGCCTCCCGCAACGCTGTGTTGGCTGAGTTGCGTCAGCATTTCCGCCCCGAGTTCCTCAACCGTGTGGACGACACGATCCTGTTCCAGCCGCTTTCATTGACCCAGATCACCCGGATCGTGGACCTGCTTTTGGCGGACATTCAGAAACGTTTGGCCGATCGTTCGATCACCCTGACACTGACAGAGGCCGCCAAACGCCACGTTGCAGACGCCGGCTACGACCCGGTTTACGGCGCCAGACCCCTGAAAAGGTACCTCCAGCACGAGATCGAGACCCGCCTGGGCCGGGCCATCATCGCCGGAAAGGTGCCTGATGGGTCGGTTGCCAGCTTCGATGTGGCCGAGGATCGGCTGGTTATGGATGTTCCTAAAAATCCATAATATCCGCAATATAAATATTTTACGGGCAATTGAACGCCATATTACATATCACAAAACCTGCTCTGGGCCCTTCTTTCTGGCCTATGGCACAGATTAAATAATCAGACCTTTAAGGCTTTATTTGTAATATTTGGCCCCAATTCTCAATTAGTGCGTGACTGCTTGTTCCGGCTCGGTTATTCTCGGGGTGTCATGCGCTGGAGGGCGTGTGATCGAGTGGTGGAAGGGAGAGCTTCCATTTAAGGCTGGTACGCTCACCTCTTGTCGGTCTAAACAGGCCGGCTGCCCGATCCTTGGCCTCTAGTTCAGTGTGCGGCCCATAGGTCAATTAGGCCCGTGGATGGCATGTGTTGTGCAACTACTTACCGGCTCGAATTCATTTAGGAGAGGGAGAAGCAATGAAAAGGTGTAAGTTTGCTCTGGCATTTGGCGCGATTGCAGCCATTGGTCTGGGCGCGTCACAGGCATCGGCCAACCTGATTATTACAGGTGTGTATGACGGCCCGCTGCCGGGCGGCGACCCCAAGGGCGTCGAACTGACCGCAACCGCTAACATCGCCGACCTGTCGATCTACGGCCTGGAAACGGTGAGTAACGGCGGCATTTCCACCGGTCTCGAAGAGGCCACTTTGCCGGCCGTTTCGCTCAACGCGGGCGATTACTTCTATGTGGTCAATGGCAACGGCGTCGACTTTACCCAGTGGTTCGGGTTCGCCCCCGACGTCACCGTGGCGGCCGGCGGCGCGGTGAACCACAACGGCGACGACGTGATCATCCTGTACGAAAGCGGCGCGGTCCACGATCAATTCGGTGAGACCGGTGTTGATGGATCCCTCACCGCCTGGGACACCCTGGACGGCTGGGCCTACCGCAACAACGGGGCTTCGGCCAACGGCGGGGCTTTCAGCGCAGCTAACTGGTCCTTCTCCGGCGCCAACGCCTGGGACGGCGACGACGGCCCCCTCGACGATGGCACTAACGCCCTGTCCACCCCCCCGATGCCGATAGGAACCTACGTCCCCGAGCCCGCCAGCCTCGCCCTGATCGGCCTGGGCGGACTGGCGATGATCCGCCGACACTAAGGACGGACTGGGGGCTATTCAAGCCCCGTAACGGCCCCGAAAAGGCCTAAAACGCGAATTCTTGAAGGGTGGGTCTTAGCGGGCCCACCCTTTTTAAAATGGCCTTAAGGCAGTAAAATCGGTCTTTTGACGGGCTTGCCCCCGCTCACCCAGACCGGATAACCAACCCCGGGAAGGTTTTTTCTGTAAGAGTTGGGTTAAATCCCAAATAAGGGCATGGCCGATCGGGCCTGTTCGGTTATACTTGGTGTGTCACGCGCTGGAGGGCGTGTGATCGGATGGAGGAGAGAGAGCATCCAGGAAATTGGTACGCACCTCTTGTCGGCCTTTTCAGGCAGACGGTCCGGTCATTTGATTTACCTTCAACGCGCGGCCCACAGGTCATGTGGATCCGTGGAATGTGTAGTGAGTAACTAACCGGTTCGTTTTCGTTTTCTTTTAGGAGAGGAAGAGACCATGAGGAAGAGTACGTTTGCAGTAGCATTAGGCGCGTTTGCGGCTTTCGGGCTGGGCGCGTCACAGGCGTCGGCGACGACGTTCTTGGCAGAGGGTTTCGGTTACGCCGACGGGCAGTTGACCGGAACGACCCCGGCCTCCAACGCACCCGTTGATGTCAGCGGTGGCACCTGGGTCGGCCACAGCGGCACCACCTTCACCGACAACATCGACGTCCTTGCTGGCCAGGCCATCCTGGACAACCCCGGCAGTGAAGACGCCAACCGCATCCTCAGCACCGTCGTGGGCGCTGGCGATACCCTCTACTACGCCGCCAAGTTCACCGTGAACAGCCTCGGCGCCAACAACAACGTCAACGACGACTACTTCATCCACCTCAAGGACGGGGGCTTTGGGTTCGTCGGCCGCGTCAGCATCCGTGATACAGCGACCGGCAACTACCAGCTGGGTGTCCAGTCCGGCTCCAGCTTCACGCTCAGCGGTGCGGCCTCGGGCGTCGACCTGACCTTCGGCACCGAGAACCTCGTGGTGGTCCGCTGGAACAACGCCACCGGCACCGCGGACGCTTGGGTCAACCCCGCCAGCGAAGCCGACCCCAGCTTCGGCGGCGTCGCCGATGCCAGCCGTATCGGCACGGCCATCAACGGCATCGCCCTGCGGCAGGACTTCTTCACGACCGTCGGTGTTGATAGCAACACCATCTCCGTGAACGGCCTGGCCGTGGCCAGCTCCTTTGCTGAAGCCGTCGCCGGCTCGATGGTAGTGCCCGAACCCGCCAGCCTCGCGCTGCTGGGCCTGGGTGGTTTGGCGATGTTCCGCCGTCGCTAAGCAATCGTGTCCGATAATGAGTCAAGAGAGACTCAAACACTGATTATTGAAAGGGTGGGTCCTAACGGGCCCACCCTTTTTGTGTGTCCTTTTTGTCTTATGGCTGGGGATTTGTGGGATCCCGCTGTAGAAAATCAGGGGGTTTCCGGGGTGAGCCGGGGGAGCCCCGGGGGGGTGCTTCCGGGCACTGGCAATCCACGTTGATTTCCCGGTTTTTCGGCTTAATAGAGACTTTATGATCTGAATTCATAGCCACTGCCCCCCCCCCAAGCCGATCGGCCGGGTCCGTCTGGGGGAGTCATTTAAGATGAGTTTTATGTAATCCAGTGGATTTTGGGTTCGTGCAACCGCCCTGCGAGGGTACAATGCATGATGGTTGGGTCGAGGCCTCTCGGCCGGCCCGTACCGTGTAGTCGTGGTTTGGCAACACCGCCAGAGACGGGTTCTACGGGCGATCCATTATTTTAGAGGCTTCATTAAGTCAGACGTACAGAGACAGGGATGCAAACATGAACAAGATGACCAGGGAAACACGCCGGGATGGATTTACGCTGATCGAACTGCTGGTGGTGATCTCGATCATCGCCCTGCTGGTGGGGATCCTCCTGCCGGCGTTGGGGGCCGCACGGCGGACCGCCCAGGGGGCCGTCTGCATGGGCAACGAACGCAGCTTCGGCCAGGGCATGGCGGTCTACACGGCTGACAACAACGGCTGGATGGCCGGGCCCAACACCAGCGGGCTTGGGATTAGTGGCAGCAATCCGCCTAAAAATCAGAGTACCGCGCCGGCCCAGAATGTCGACTGGATCTCACCGACACTCGGCGACGCCTTGGGCCTGCCCAAGGACGCGTTAGTTCGGATGACCGCGATCTCCGACGATGAATTGAGTTGCCCATCGAACGGCGAGTTCTTCACCCACTTCGCGGGCAGCGGCCCCCCCGGCATGTCGCCCGGGGACATCAAATACACCAGCTACGCCGCAACCCTTCAGTTCCATGCCTTTGGTGACAACACCTTTGGCGACGTGGGGTTCCCCAGCGCCGCCAACTTCCCTCCCCCCAAGACCTACAGCCCGAAGCTGGACGATGTGGGGTCGGTTTCCGGCAAGGTGTACGCGATGGACGGCGCGCGATACATCGACCCATCGGGCGGTGATGTGCAAGTCAGCCTGAACTTCTTCGAGCGCCAGGTCGTCGGCGGCAACTTCATGGAGCAGGGGCCTACGGTAGCCCACGCCCACGGGCCGTTCAATTTTACCGACAACAGGGGCCAGCCGCTGGATACCGGCAGCACCGCGGGTTGGGCCGAGCGGTTTGGGTACCGTCACAGCGGCGGGATGAACACCGTCTTTTTCGACGGGCACGGCGAGAACATGAAGCCCAGCGAGGCCGTCGCGGTCGACTTCTGGTTCCCGTCCGGGACCGTCATCAAGCGTGAGAACGCAACCAAGGATCCGGATGACGTCCGGGACCAGATTGTCCGCTGAAAACGGTGTTGAGCAGTCGTTTGCTCAACCCTTAACATGAACGTTACGGATTTAGATAGCCCCTACTACCTTGAATTTACTTTTATGGAGGTGAGAGATGGATCGGATCAGTACCTTACGTTTCGCAACCGGCGCGCTGTTGACAGCGGTGTTGGCGACACCCGCGTTGGCGGTGCTGCCCTCGACCACGGCCAATGGCGGGTTCGTGGCGATGGTGGACAAGCAGAACAACTTCGGTGATTCGCGCAAGAGCATCGTGTTCTTCTCGACGCAGGACATGAGCACGCCGTTGTTCGCCGTGTTCTCCGGCGAGAAGATTCCCGGCGACCACCGCAGCCCCAACAGCATCACCGTCGATCCCTACACCGGCGACGTCTACTTCCTGGCAACCGATGCCGATCAGGTCGCCGGCTTCCAGTTCAACCCCTCCCCCCAGGACATCCTCGACGGCATCCTCCCGAACACCGAGGGCGACTACGACCTGCTGAAGATCCCCTTCCAGACGATCTTCAACGACTGGGTCACCAACCAGGGCCAGGCCTACACGACCTACAACCCCGGTGCCTTTGGCCACGATTCCGGTGGTAACACCAGCAACCCCGTAACGCTTGCCGGTGCCGTCGAGAAGATCGGCGAGATCGCCCGGCCCATAAACACCGACTTCTTCGACACGCACCTGGAATTCGTCGATCGGGACACCCTGCTGGTGATCGACAGCCCCCTGGTGTCACAGGTCGATCCGCTCAACGACACCGCCGCCAACGACTCGCAGGTCCGGGCCCTCACGCGGGTCTCGCAGACCCCCGGCCTGGCGACCACCAACGTGACCCTGTCCGAGGGCGGCTTCAACCAGGGCACCACCGAGAGCTGGGAATCGGTCGTCCTGGGCTCGGTCAACATGGACTTCGATATCGCCGGCGTGCCTAACGGCGTCAGTGAAGTCGAGGATATCGCCTTTTACCGCGACCCCGTCACCGGCGTCCAGGGCCTGTGGATCGGTGAATCCGACGGCGGCGTGAACGATACGGTGACCCCGCTGAATAACCGCGGCGACGACGTCTCGTTCTTCGAGATCACCAACTTCGCCGGCACCGCCGGCAACGGGCTCAGGGACTTCACCGTGCAGGGCACCGCCCCCCGGTTTATCCTTGATGACGACCCCGTGCTCAATGCCAGTGGCAACAACGGCGCCCACGACCGCATTTTTGTGGATCAGCAGGACGGCAGCCTGATCATCGTCGAGTCCGGGTTCTTCGATGTGCCTCAGGACGAGCCCTCCATCATCACCCGGGCGATCACGTCCTACGACAACCTGGGCCAGATCGAGGCCGGGGCCTGGGACATCGGCCAAATGGTCGTCTCCGGTGCCAATGACGACGACTTAGCGATCACCGACGGCCGGTGGGCGGTCTACGACAGCGCCAATAACGACGTCTACTTCTATGACACCGACAGCGCGACCGACGGCAGCCCCCTGCCGATCTTCAACCACGACTGGTACAAGTATGACGTGGACACCAAGACCACGACCCTGATGTCCTTCAACTCGGACATCAGCAACGGCCTGTTCAGCAACGGTGACCAGTTCACGTTCTTCCACATCCTCCAGGGTGACCTCAACGGCGACGGGTTCGTGGGCCTGGCCGACCTGAACATCGTCTTGGGCAACTGGAACCAGAACGTCCCCTTCGGGGACGCGACCAAGGGTGACCCCTCCGGCGACGGGTTCGTGGGGCTGGTCGACCTGAACGAAGTCCTGGGCAACTGGAACGCCGGGACACCCCCGACCGACATCGCTGCCATCCCCGAACCTGCCTCTCTTGCCCTGTTTACCATCGCCGGCCTCACCGCGATGGGCCGCAGGCGGGTTAGGGCCTGATCGGGCAAGGAAAATACCCTAAACTCCGGCCGCGGCGCTTGCCGCGGCCGGATCCTGGGGCTTAATTTTCATGGAAATTAAACCAAAAAAGGCTTCCCAAGTGACCTTATCCGTGGTATAGTCCATTACCGTTACTCCCGAGGCCCGTACGGCCTTTGGATGCATTCAGTGTTTGAGTTACTTCTTTTGTGGGATCTTAAGGAGATTGAAGATGAAGATGAAGATTGTTAAGTTTGTTCTGCCTGTCATTGCTGCTGGTCTGATGACCAGTTCCGCAATGGCTCAAGGCACGACCTGGTCGGTCAACGGTGCTAACACCGTGGCTGGCGTGGTCGCCAACTCGGCCACGGTCGATGGTCTTGGTACCGACTGGACCGCAGCCGTGCTCGTGGTCGATGTCAGCGGAAGCGCTGGAACGGTCTACAACGACCCTGCCCTCGATGGCAACGGTCCTCAGCAGACCTTCTGGGGCTTCTTCCCAGACCTCGAGTTTGACACCTACGTCGGTATCCCCGGCGGCATCAACGACGTCGGCCCGCTGGGTGCCGGTGACCTGGGCCAGCCCGTGCTGTCCCTGGCCGGTAACACCATCGCCGCAACCTGGGGTGGCACAGGCGTGGCCGAGACCGGCCCGACCCTGATCGCCAACATCTCCCTGACGAGCAACTCGCAGGGTACCTGGCAGATGCTGACCAGCTTCGCTGGCGGCCTGGTTGTCCAGACCGGCGGTACCGTTGAGAACGGTGCCCTCGTTCCCGAGCCCGCCTCGCTGGCTCTGTTGGGTCTCGGCGGCCTGGCCGTCCTGCGTCGTCGCTAAGCCGACACGCAACCCAATTGGTTTAAACCAATCGCGACTGCACGCTTCACGGCGTGCAGTCGTTTTTTTATGCGCCTATTTTTTGTGCCCCTGGATGGATAACCGTTATGGACCCTTCGCCTGAGGCCGATGAAACCGGTGTCGGCGTACGTCACGTCGTATGGCCCGGGATAGCCGGGGAATGCCCGGGGAATGCCCGGGGGATATCCGGGGGATATCCGGGGGTCGGGTACTTACCGCGTCCAGACGGTTTTTTCGCGGGATTTTTTTAGGAGGCTGAAGATGATGAAGATGGCAAGGTTTTTTCTGCCGGTCCTGGCTGCGGGTTTGATCACCGGTTCCGCGGCGGCGGCGACGGATGCGGGCTGGTTGGTCGATGGGGCCAACACCATCCCCAACACGGTCGCCAACGCCCTGATCGCCAACGGCGGGGGGGCCGACTGGACCGCCGCTGTGCTCGTGGTCGACATCAGCAACTCCCCCGGCTCGGTCCACAACGGGGTGATCGACAGCATGCGTCCGCAGGACGCGTTTTGGGGTTTCTTCCCCGACCTGCAGTGGGACACCTATGTCGGCACCGTCCCGTCTAATGCCCCCGGCGCCACCGACGTCGGCCCGCTGGGCGCCGGTGACCTGGGCAGCCCCGTCTTATCCATGGCCGGCCAACTGATCAGCGTGACTTGGGGGGGCACCGCCCAGACCGAGACCGGCGCGACCCAGATCGCCAACATCACCCTCACCGATGATTCACAGGGCGTCTGGCAACTGATCGTCGCCTTCGCTCATGGTGACACGGTCCGGACAGGCGGGCGTGTTTTGAATGGTGAGATCATCCCCGAACCCGCCTCGTTGGCCCTGGTAGGCCTGGGCGGCTTGGCCGTGCTGCGCCGACGACGCTGAGCCGGCACGCAAGCACAGACTTTTTATCCAAACGCAACCGCCCGCCTCAACGCGGGCGGTTGTTTTTTTATATACCCTGTAGGAAAAACAGATGACACCCCGCCGGCTGGAGATACAATAGGGTGGCATAACGCTCCAACTACGGCCCACCTGATTTAGCGGGCCCCCTCCGGCGTTTTCAAAAAAAGGAGATTGATCATGAACATGCTCAGGTTCGCCCTGCCGGCTGTCGCCTCGGCTTTGATGGCCGGCCCCGCGATGGGTCAAGGTTCGTCGTGGTTGGTCCGTGGTGACAACACCGTGCCCGGCACGGTTGCCAACAACCTGACCGCCGACGGTG
>JAJDCV010000265.1 GCA_029260675.1 Phycisphaeraceae bacterium | reverse complement strand
GTGATTGCGCTGCTCGACAGCGGCACTGTGCAAGTTGATGGATTCCTGCTTCCCGGGCACGTGTCGGTCATCACCGGTTGGCGTGAGTTCGAGCCGATCGTTACACAGTACGGCCTGCCCTGCGTGGTTGGCGGATTCGAGGATGAACAGATCCCCGAGGCTTTAGTGGACCTGGTGCGCATGGCCGGCGGAGACCGAGCGGAGTTGATCAACCAGTACCCCCAGGCGGTTAGTGAGTTCGGTAACCGCTCGGCGCTGGCCCTGGTGGAAAAAGTTTTCGAGGTCGCCGACGTGCGCTGGCGCGGCCTGGGTTCGATCCCGGGTAGCGGCCTGGTGTTGCGTGAAGCGTACCGGGCGTTCGATGGGCAGGCTCGGTTTGGATTAAGTCAGCCGGAGGACCGCGAGCCCAAGGGATGCCGATGCGGCGAGGTGATCACCGGGGCCGTATCCCCGCCGCAGTGCGTGCTCTTTGACAACGGCTGCACGCCGACGAACCCGATCGGGCCTTGCATGGTCAGCTCCGAGGGCACCTGTCAGGCGTGGTTCAAGTACCAACGCGGAGGCGGGGCGAAACGGCGTCAGCTCGTGTCGATGAGGCGGCGTGATCCGGATTCGGGGAAACCCATCGCGTTGGAGGTTAAGCCATGACACGCACCGCAATCCCTATGGATACGAACCGACGGCACCCCGCGCCCGCCGATACGCCGCGCGGACGGGTCACCCTCGCCCACGGCGGGGGGGGGCAGTTGACCGACGAACTGCTCGACGGCCTGATCCTACCGAGACTGGGTAATGACCTGATGGGCGGGCTGCTGGATTCGGCGATGCTGGCCGCAACCGGGACGGATCGGCTTGCGATGACGATCGACAGCTACGTCGTGCAGCCCTGGAGATTCCCCGGCGGGGACATCGGCCGGTTGGCGGTCTGCGGCACGGTCAACGACCTGGCGGTCTGTGGCGGTGATCCGGTCGGGATCGCGCTGGGTCTGATCCTGGCCGAGGGCTTTGCGATGTCTGACCTGGCGCAGGTGATCGATTCGATCGCGGCGGCCGGCGAGGAGGCGGGCGTGTCGGTGGTGACCGGCGACACGAAGGTGGTCGGCCGGGCTCAGGCAGATGGCATCTACATCACGACCGCCGGGGTGGCGCGTGTCCCGCGCAACCGAACGTTTCACCCTAACCGTGTACAGCCCGGGGATGTGTTGATCGTCAACGGCCCGGTCGGCGAGCACGGGTTGGCCGTGATGCTGGCGCGCGAGTTGCCTCAGGTCCAGAGCGTGTTGCGCAGCGACGCCGCGCCGTTGAACGGGTTGATCCAGGCGCTGCTTAAGGATGTGCCGGACGTGTTGTTCATGCGGGATGCGACCCGGTCGGGGCTGGCGGGTGTGGCCTGCGACCTGGCGCGGGACAGCGGCTGGCGTGTGACGCTTGATGAAGCGCGGATCCCGGTCCGCCCCGAGGCCCAACACGCCGCGGACATGCTGGGGCTGGACCCGTTGGAGGTCGCCAACGAGGGGAAGGTCGTCGCGGTGGTCAGGCCTTATGAAGCCGACGCGGCGCTCGATGCGATGCGGCGTGATCCGCTTGGCCAGGAGGCCCGGATCATCGGGCATATCGGCAGCGAGCAGGATGGGCTGTGTGAGCTGCACACGCTGATCGGTGGCCGACGGATCGTCCAGAAGCCATACGGGGAACAACTGCCAAGGATCTGTTAGTTCAAGTGGAAAGGAGTCGGTGATGGCCGGCGTAGATCACGGGATTCGGGACGTCTGGTTCCTCTCGATGCAGGGGCTGGAGCACATGGTTCGCACGCTGCGTGCCAAGGGGTACACGGTGGTCGCGCCGACGGTCCGCGACAGGGTGATTACTTTCGATGAGATTGTCAGTGTGGATCAGATCGCCTGCGGGGTACGTGACGAGATGGGCCCGGGCCGGTACAGGCTGATCGACGACCCGTTGAGTCGGGTGTTCAATTACGTCGTCGGGCAGGACAGCCCCAAACGGTTATTCTTCCCACCCAAGCTGGAGCTGGTGGCACTGCATGTGGAGGGCAAACGGTTCGTGCTGGATCGGACCTCGCCCAAGCCGCCGAAGCTGGCGATCCTGGGGGTTCGGCCCTGCGACCTGGCGGCGATCCGCGTGCAGGACCGCGTGTTTGGCTACGGCGACGAAAGCGCGGGCCACCGCTGCGAGGCCGACACGTACTACAACCAGGCGCGCAAGCAATCGCTGCTGATCGCTGCGAACTGTACGCAGCCGGGCGCGACCTGCTTCTGCGACTCGATGGGCACGGGCCCGCGAGCCAAAGAGGGCTACGACCTGTCCATGACCGAGCTGGGCGGGGGGTTCATCCTCCGTGCCGGGTCGGACGACGGCCGGGCGATTGTCAATGAACTGCCCGTCCGCGACCCATCGCCTTCGGAGATCGAGTTGGGTCAATTAAAGACCGATCAGGCCTGCGAGCGGATGGGCCGGCAGCTCGACACCGACGGGCTCAAGGAGCTGTTGGACGAGCAGATCGACCACCCGTCCTGGGACGAGGTGGCCAAGCGGTGCATGGCGTGCTCGAACTGCACGATGGTCTGCCCGACCTGCTTCTGCTCGACGGTGACCGACTCGGACGATCTGGCGACAGGCACCGCCAGCCGGACCCGGCGTTGGGAGTCCTGCTTCACGCATCAGTTCAGCTACACCACCGCCGGGTCGGTGCGCAGCTCTCAGCGGGCGCGGTATCGGCACTGGATGCGGCACAAGCTGGGCACGTGGTGGGATCAATTTGGTAGCAGCGGCTGCGTCGGTTGCGGCCGGTGCATCACCTGGTGCCCGGTGGGGATCGACATCACCAAGCAGGCGGCCGGGCTGCGGGATCACGAGCCCGTTAAACGCCACGCCGGCACACACCACATCGAGAGGGGGGTGACGATATGACAACCATGATGACAGAAACGCGCCCGGCCCCGGTCTGCGGGCTGGATACCTGGGTCCCGGTGGCCGCCGAGATCATGGCGATCAACCAGGAAAACTTCAACACCGTCACGTTCAAGATGCGCTTCGTCGATGAGATCCACCGCGAGAGCTACCGCTTCCTGCCCGGGCAGTTCAATATGCTTTATGTCCCCGGTGTCGGGGAGGCCGCGATCTCGATCAGCAGCGATCCGGAAGAGACTGATACGATCGACCACACGATCCGGGTCGTCGGGTCGGTCACCCGGGCGATCCAACGCCTGGGCGTCGGCGGGGTGGTCGGGTTGCGAGGCCCGTTTGGTCGTGGCTGGCCGCTTGAAGCGTTGAAGGGCCAGGATGTCGTGATCGTCGCCGGGGGGATCGGGCTGGCGCCGATGCGTCCGGCCATCTACTCGCTGCTGCGACACCGCGAACAGTTCGGACGGGTCATGCTGCTGTATGGCTGCCGCTCGCCAGACGACCGCGTCTTCGCGCCGGAACTTGAGCGGTGGACCGACGACGAGTCGATCCAGGTCCTGGTCACCGTCGACAACGCGACCGGCGGGTGGGTCGGCCCGGTGGGGGTGGTCACCAACCTGCTGCAGCGCATCCGCGTCAACGCCCAGAACACCGTCGTGCTGGTCTGCGGCCCGCCAATCCTCAACCGTGTTGCGGCCTGGCAGTTTCTTCAACTGCACGTCAAGCCCGAGCATGTGTACGTCAGCCTGGAACGCAACATGAACTGCGGCTTCGGGCGCTGCGGCCACTGCCAGTACGGGCGCAAGTTTGTCTGCACGGACGGCCCGGTCTTCTCGTTTGAAGACATCGGCGGCGTCTTCGGAAGGAAGGAGATCTAAACTATGTCAGGTATCACCATCCCCGTCCAGACGGATAAGCCCAAGCTGGCGGTCTACAAGTTTTCGAGCTGCGACGGTTGTCAGCTGACGCTGTTGAACCTGGAAGACCACCTGCTGGACATCGCCGGCGCAGTGGAGATCTCGTTTTTCCTGGAGGCCCGACGCCGTGTGCTGCCCCCGCCCTATGACATCGGGCTGATCGAGGGCAGCGTCTCGACGCCCGAGGAGGAGAAGCGCGTCCACCAGGTCCGCCGGGACTGCAAGTACCTGATCGCGATCGGCGCCTGCGCCACGTCCGGTGGGATCCAGTCGCTGCGCAACTGGGCGAACGTCAAGGAGTACGCGGACCTGGTCTACCCAAGCCCGGAGTACCTCAAGACACTGGAGACCTCGACCCCGGTGGCGGCCCACGTATTCATCGACTTCGAGCTTCGTGGCTGCCCGATCAATGGGGGGCAGCTGCTGGAAGTCATCTCGGCGCTGCTTGCCGGTCGCAAGCCCAACATCCCGTCTTACAGCGTGTGCATGGAGTGCAAACGCAGGGGGCTGCCGTGTGTGTTGGTCTCCAAGGGCGAGCCCTGCCTGGGCCCGATCACTCAGGCCGGCTGCGGCGCGTTGTGCCCGGGCTGCTCCCGGGCCTGTTACGGGTGCTTCGGCCCGATGGATCAGCCCAACATCGGCGCGTTGGGCGGCAAGCTCACCGGCGAGTTGGGCAAAACCAACCGCGACATGAAGCGGATGCTCCGATCATTCAACGGTTACCTCGACCCCTTTAAGCCGGCGAGTGATGAATATGAACGACTCGAACAGCAAGAAAAATAGCGGCAGCACGCGGACGATCCGTGTCGGCGCGCTGGCCCGGGTCGAGGGCGAGGGGGCGCTGCACCTGGTCATGAACGGCGACCAGGTCGAGAAGGTCCACCTTGAGATCTACGAACCCCCTCGGTTCTACGAGGCGTTCCTGCGTGGCAGAGACTTCAAGGAGGTCCCCGATATCACCGCAAGGATCTGCGGGATCTGTCCGGTCGCCTATCAGATGGGCTCCTGTCACGCGCTGGAAAAGGCGATGGGCGTCTTCGATGACGTCACGCCCGAGATCCGTGAGCTGCGCGACCTGCTCTACTGTGGCGAGTGGATCGAGAGCCACGTCCTGCACATGTTCATGCTTCACCTGCCGGACTTCCTGGGCTATGAGAGCGCCATCAGCATGGCCGAGGATCACGGGGAGACGGTCAAGCAGGCGCTGCGGATCAAGAAGCTGGGCAACACGCTGATGGACGTGGTCGCCGGCAGGAGTATCCACCCGGTGAACGTCTGCGTCGGCGGGTTCTACAAGGCCCCGGACCCCAAGGCGATGGCGGGTCTGCTGCCGGAGATCGAGGCCTGCCTGGACCTGATGTGCGAGCTGACGCTTTTCCTCGCTGAACACATCACCTACCCCGAGCTGGTCCGGGACTACGAGTTCGTCTGCCTCAATCCCGAGGAGGGGTATCCGATGAACCTCGGCGGGCTGATCAGCAACAAGGGCCTGAACGTCAGCCAGGAGGAGTACGGCAAGGCCATCGAAGAGCAGCACGTCGAACATTCCACCGCCCTGCAGTCGATCATCAAGGGCCGTGGGGAATACCTCGTGGGGCCGCTGGCCCGGCTGAATCTCAAAAGTGAGAATTTGCACCCCCGAGCCCTCCAGATCCTGCCCAAGGTCTGCACCCTGTTGGGCAGTCAATTGCCTTGGAGGAATAATTTTATGAGCCTCCCGGCCAGGGGTCTGGAGGTCATCCACGCCCTGGCACGTTCCGCCGACATCATCCGCAACTACACGTTACCTGCGGTCAGCCGGGTCCCCATCACGCCTCGTGCCGGGCGCGGTGCCCACGGCACCGAGGCGCCGCGCGGCGTCTGCTGGCACGAATATGAGACCGACCACGAGGGTGGCATCACGTTTGCAAGAATTATCCCGCCGACCAGTCAGAACCAGGTCACCATTGAGTCGGACCTGCGCGATCTGGCCAAACTGCTTGTCGATGTAACTGATGAAGAGGCCGCGATGCGCTGTGAACACCTGATCCGTAACTACGACCCATGTATCAGTTGTTCAGTGCATTTCCTGAAGTTCACCCGCGACTGGGAGGGCGGGCGAGCCGGTGCCGTGTCCCAAGCCGGAGTGTCGGATGGAGACTAGCGAGATGGATGACCACGGCCGCGCGATCCTGGTAGCGACCTGCGGAAACGTGATGGCGTCGGACGACGCGTTCGGGCCACTGGTCGCGCGCGAGCTGCGACGCCGTGGCCTGCCTGGGGTCGAGGTGGTGGACCTGGATATCCGACCGGCGGCGTTGCTTGATTACCTGCCGGGCAAGAGCGGGCTGGTCCTGGTCGATGCCGTGGTCGCTCCCGGGCTGGAGCCCGGGGAGGTGTTGGACATCGACTGGTTCAGCCCCGACCGGCCGGGCCTTGTGAATGACGACACGATGAGCACCCACGGCCTGTCGATCGCGATGCAGCTGGACCTCGCCGACAGGCTGGGTTTGCTTCCCAAGCGTGTCCGGCTGGTCGCCGCCTGCATCGAGCCCGCTAGTGTGGGCCAACCCTCGAGCGATGGCCTGCCGGGATCAGTTGAATTGGCCGTCAGCCTCGTGATCGATCGCGCCAACGGTTGGTCCAACCTGACCCCGGAGCAGCAGCATGCATGAGCTATCGATTGCCAGGTCGCTGGTGGGGTTGGTCCGTGACCACGCCGCCGAGGGGATGGTGGTGAAGTCGGTTCACGTGCGTGTCGGCCCGCTCCAGGCGATCGATCCGGGGTCCATGCAACTCGCCTGGCGTGCCGCCACCGATGACACCGTGTTTGAGGGGACCCAGCTATCGCTGGTGCGTGTCCCCTGGGAATTACGATGCCGGGAGTGTGGCCGGGGTTGGTCCAGCGAGAACTGGTCTGACCCGTGTACCTGTGGCTCGTGCCGGGTCGACCCGGTCGGGGGCGATGAGCTGACGCTGGTATCGATCGAAGTAGACGAAACATCGACATACTCAGCTCCCGCCGATGCCCCCCGCTCCGTGAAACCGGGCCAGGCCTCCAAGGAGATTCACCGTGTCTGAAATCAGGATCGTCCAGAACGTGCTGAAGCACAACGACGAGATCGCCGCGATGAACCGTCAACGGCTGCGTGACGCCGGTGTGTTCTGGATCGACCTGATCGGCTCACCGGGCTGCGGCAAGACATCGCTTCTCGAGACGACGCTCCGCCGGCTTCACGGGCGTATCCAAATCGGCATCATCGCCGGGGACCTGGCGACCGACCGTGACGCAAAGCGTATCCAGGCCTGCGGCGCCAAGGTTGTCCAGATCAACACCGGCAAGGGCTGCCACCTCGACGCCAACCAGGTCCGCCACGCGCTAGACGAAATCGACCTGACCGGGTTGGACCTGTTGATCATCGAGAACGTGGGGAACCTGATCTGCCCGGTCGGCTTCGACCTGGGGCAGGACGCCAAGGTCGGGATGTTCAGCGTCTGCCAGGGCGACGACAAAGCCGCCAAGCACCCGCACCTGGTCCGTGCCGCCGACCTGCTGATTCTGAATAAGACCGACCTGCTTCAACACGTCCGGTTCCACCCGGTCACGTTCCGTGATGACGTCGAGAAGCTGAACCCGGATGTAGCCATAATGGAGCTCTCGGTCACCGAGAGCCGGGTGGACCCCTGGCTGGATTGGTTAATATCTAAGACCGCAAAAGCGCAGGCACAAACGGGCAATGGATCGCCCGAGCCGACACCGCTTATCCAAGGAGGCATCTGATGCCCGCTGACAGCATGATTACAGTGGACGGGAACGAGGCGGTGGCGCGGGTCGCGTACCGGCTCAACGAGGTGGCGGCGATCTACCCGATCACGCCCTCCTCGGTCATGGGCGAACTCGCCGACGATTGGGCGGTCCACGGGCAGGAGAACCTCTGGGGCTCGGTCCCCAGTGTGGTCGAGATGCAATCCGAAGGTGGAGCGATCGGCGCGATCCACGGGGCGCTCCAGGCCGGGAGCCTGGCGACGACGTTCACCGCGTCGCAGGGCCTGCTGCTGATGATCCCCAACATGTTTAAGATCGCAGGCGAGCTCACGCCGTTCTGCATGCACGTCGCCGCGCGGACCGTGGCGACCCACGCGCTGTCGATCTTCGGGGACCACTCCGATGTCATGGCCTGCCGGCAGACCGGGTTCTCGATGCTGGCGTCCGGCTCGGTGCAGGAGGCGCAGGACCACGCCGCGATCGCCCAGGCATCGACCCTGGCCAGCCGCATCCCGATGCTGCATTTCTTCGACGGGTTCCGGACTTCACATGAAGTCGCCAAGATCCACCCACTGTCCGATGACGTGCTGCGTAAACTGATCAAGTCCGAATGGATCGCCGCACACCGCGAACGGGCCCTGACCCCCGACGCGCCGAAGATCCGTGGCACGGCCCAGAACCCCGACACCTTCTTCCAGGCCCGCGAGGCCTGTAACCCGTTCTACAACGTCTGCCCACAGACCGTGCAGGAGCAGATGGACCGCTTCGCGGAGATGACCGGCCGGCAATACCACCTGTTCGACTACGTCGGGCACCCCAAGGCCGAACTGGTCATCGTGATGATGGGTTCCGGTGCCGAGACGGCGCACAAGACAATCAGTGAACTGGTGCACCTCGGCGAGAAGGTCGGCCTGATCAAGGTCCGGCTGTACCGGCCCTTCTCGGTCGAGCACTTCATCGCCGCGATGCCCCACACCGCCAAGCGGGTCGCCGTGCTGGACCGGACGAAGGAGCCCGGGGCGATCGGCGAGCCGCTGTACCTGGACGTCGTCGCCGCCGATTACGATTCCAAGCGTGACCCGTTCCCCGCGATCGTCGGCGGGCGTTACGGGTTGTCTTCCAAGGAATTCACCCCCGCCCACGTCAAGGCGGTGCTGGACAACTTGGCCTCCGACAATCCCCGCAACCACTTCACCGTCGGGATCACCGACGATGTGACCCACCTGTCGTTGCCGGTCGATGAGGACGTTGTTGTCGCTGTACCCAAGGGTGTCACCCGCGCCATGTTTTACGGGATGGGTGCCGACGGCACGGTCGGGGCGAACAAGAACACGATCAAGATCATCGGCGAGTCAACCGACTTCTACGCGCAGGGTTACTTCGTCTACGACTCGAAGAAGTCAGGGGCGATGACGGTTTCGCACCTGCGATTCGGCCCCGAGCCGATCCGGGCCGCGTACCTGATCCAACAAGCGGGTTTTATCGCCTGCCACCTGTTCACGCTTTTAGACACCGTTGATGTTTTAGCGCAGGCCGAACCCGAGGCGGTGTTCCTTCTCAACGCGCCGTACGGCCCCGATGAAATCTGGGACCACCTACCGGCCACGGTGCAGGAGCAGATCATCCAGAAGGGGCTGAAGTTTTATGTGATCGACGGGTACGCCGTGGCGCAGAAAGCCGGGATGGGTCGTCGGATCAACACGGTGATGCAGACCTGCTTCTTCGCGATCTCGGGCGTGCTCCCGCGCGACGAAGCGATCGCCAAGATCAAGAAGGCGATCGAGAAGACCTACGCCAAACGGGGTGAAGAAGTCGTCCGGCGGAACTTCGACGCGGTCGATCAGTCGCTTGAGAATCTGCACGAGGTGACGGTCCCGGACTCGGTCACATCGACGCTGGAGCGCCTGCCGATGGTGCCGGACGAGGTACCTGATTTCGTCTCCCGTGTGACCACGGCGATGATGGCCGGTCACGGCGACGGCCTGCCGGTCAGCGCGTTCCCACCGGACGGCACCTGGCCGACGGGTACCACACGCTACGAGAAGCGCAACATCGCCCCGAGCGTCCCCGTGTGGGACCCCGATGTGTGCATCCAGTGCAACAAGTGCGCGGTCGTCTGCCCGCACGCCGCGATCCGCCCCAAGGTCTACGAGCCCGACGAGCTTAAGGGCGCACCCGACACGTTTAAGTCACAGGATTACAAGGCCCCCGAATTCAAGGGTCTGAAGTACACCCTGCAGGTCGCGACGGAGGACTGCACCGGCTGTACGTTATGCGTGACGGTCTGCCCCGCGAAGAACAAGGCCGTGCCCAAACGCAAGGCCATCAATATGGCCGGGCGTGACGGCCATGAAACCCGCATGCGTGAGCGAGCCGATTACGACTTCTTTATGAAGATCCCGGACCCCGATCCCGAGCGGATCAAGCGCCTGGACGTGAAGGGATCGCAGTTCCTCCTGCCGATGTTCGAGTATTCCGGTGCCTGCGCCGGCTGCGGTGAGACGCCTTACATCAAGCTGCTGACCCAGCTCTACGGCGACCGCCTGCTGATCGCCAACGCGACCGGGTGTTCCTCGATTTACGGGGGGAATCTGCCTACCACGCCGTACTGCACCAACGACGAGGGCCGGGGCCCGGCGTGGAGCAACTCCCTGTTCGAGGACAACGCCGAATACGGCCTGGGTCACCGCATCGCGATCGACCAGCACATACGCCAGGCACACGACCTGCTTACCGAACTCGGCCCGCAACTGGATGCGGGGCTGATCCGCGATCTATTAAGTGCAACCCACGACGATCACGCCGGCATCCAAGAGCAGCGGGCCCGGGTC
Source organism: Phycisphaeraceae bacterium (assembly GCA_029260675.1). Lineage (GTDB taxonomy): Bacteria > Planctomycetota > Phycisphaerae > Phycisphaerales > Phycisphaeraceae > JAJRRS01. The sequence continues at coordinate 3,148 of JAJDCV010000265.1, read as the reverse complement.
GTCCAGTTGCGCGAGGCGCTTAGCAAGATCGGTTCGGCACCGGCGAGCCGGCTCAGCGATCTGGCCGATTACCTTGTGAAGAAGGCGGTCTGGTTGCTCGGTGGAGACGGATGGGCCTACGACATCGGCTACGGCGGGCTTGACCACGTCCTGTCTTTACGGCGTGATATCAATGTGTTGGTGCTGGATACCGAGGTCTACTCGAACACCGGCGGGCAGCAGTCCAAGGCCACCCCGCTGGGTGCCGCCGCCAAGTTCGCCGCCGCGGGCAAGAGCACACACAAGAAAGACCTGGGTCTGATGGCGATGAGCTACGGGCACGTGTACGTCGCCAGCATCGCGATGGGTGCTAACGACAACCATACCGTCAAGGTGTTGCAGGAGGCGTGTTCATACAACGGGCCGTCCCTGATCATCGCGTACAGCCACTGCATCGCACACGGGTACGACCTGTCGCACGGGCTGGAGCAGCAAAAGCGGGCCGTGGCCTGCGGCATCTGGCCGTTGTACCGGTTCGATCCGCGGCGGGCGGCGCAGGGGTTGCCGGCCCTGCAACTGGACAGCAAGCCGCCGACGATCCCGGTCTCGGAATACATGAGCCAGGAGACCCGGTTCCGCATGGTCGAGAAGATCGACCCCGACCGTTTCCGCTACCTCTCCAAGGCCGCGCAGCACCACGCCTTGCAGCGGGTGGAGCTATACCGGCACCTGGCGGCGATGGGATTAGAGGAGTCTAAGAAACACGACCCGACCGAGAAGCCAAAGCCCGCGCACCCCGCGGCGTCACGATAAGGGAAACAGCACATGGATCTCACAACCAATTACATGGGGCTGGAATTGCCACACCCATTGATGCCAGGCGCTTCGCCGCTGGCTTATGACATGGGCGCGGTCAGGCGTCTGGAAGACGCCGGCGCCGCGGCGATCGTGATGCCTTCCCTGTTTGAAGAGCAGGTGCTGCGCGAGCAGCTTGCGACGCACGACAGCATGGTGTCCCAGACCGACTCTTTCGCAGAGGCGCTTGATTACTTCCCACGCAACGATGAATTCAAGCTCGGGCCCGACGGGTACCTCGACAAGGTCCAGGCGATCAAGAGCTGCACCGACCTGCCGGTGATCGCTTCGTTGAATGGGATGAGCGGCGGGCGGTGGCTGGAGTACGCCCAGCTCATCGAGCAGGCCGGCGCTGATGCGTTGGAGCTGAACATCTACTACATCGCGATGGACCCCGGGGAGACCGGCCGAATCCTGGAAGACCGTGCCGTGGAAATGGTCCGCACGGTCAAAGGGTCGACCCGATTGCCGGTAGCGGTCAAGCTCTCACCGTTTTATACGTCGCTGGTCGATTTCACGGGTCGGCTTGTTGAGGCCGGGGCGGACGCCCTGGTTATCTTCAACCGGTTCTATCAGCCGGACATCGACGTCGAGGAGCTGGAGGTGACGCGGGTCAACCTGTCCTCGCCGTCGGAGCTGCTGCTTCGGATACGCTGGCTGGCGATTCTGTCCTGCCGGGTGGAGGCGTCGCTGGCGGTGACCGGCGGGGTGCATAGCGAGATCGACGTCGTGAAGTCCGTGATGGCCGGCGCCCACGCGGTGCAGATGGTCTCGGCCCTGCTCGAACACGGACCAGAACATCTGCTCACCGTACGCGAAGACCTCGAGCGTTGGCTGGTCGACCACGAGTACGAATCCCTGCGCCAGCTTCAGGGCAGCATGAGCCTGGAGAACTGCCCCAACCCGACCGCCTACGAACGTGCCAACTACGTGCACCTTTTACAGAGCTGGGAGTACTGAATCGCCCGGCTAATGTAGAATCAATCATCACTCGCGCCGCGCATTAAATAAGGTTTGATCCAACCACCGCCCGAGCAGCTAAAACCACTTCAGAGGGCTGGCCGGCTATGTCAGGTGGCGTCCATATGCAGCCATCGTCTGCAATCAGTTTGAAAACTGTAGTAGAGACGTAACAATTTATACTCATTAAGTTTATATGGCAATCGCAAGCCAGCAGTTATAGGCGTGATGGCGATGTAACGGATGAAAATTATATAAAAAAGCTTGACGTAACAGACGTTGTTCTGTAGTAGTGTGTATCAGAGGGCACGCAGGCTCGTACCTGTAAGGCTATTATTGAGGGTGATATTGCGAGCCTGCGATCGCAAGGGAGAAAGGCAGGGGCCGGCCGAGACACGACAGCAGCATTTCAAATGTCATGTCATTCCGCGGTCGAAACTTGAGGAGAGGAGAAAGATCTATGAGAAGTGTGTGTCATTATGCGCAAGCGGTAAAGATGTGCGCGCTCATGCTGGGTTTGATTGGAGGTCTGTCGTTTGGTTCATCGGCCAGCGCCGGTGTGCTCGACACTCACACCTCAGCCTTTAACGATGGTTCGGGACCCGGTGTAGGCGGCGCTTGGACCGCGACGACCGCATTCGATAACGGTGTTGGGGTCAGCGGGACAATCGACTGGACCGTCTTCGGCCCAGGCATCTTCCCCTTTGCGGGTTACACGCCGACCGCCGGCGAGTTGACCTACGCCTTCCAGATGTTTTCGACAGGGACTAGCCCGATCCATTCGCTGACGGTCAACGACCCCAATGGGGCGGCTGACAATATCGGCACATTTACCGACCTGGTCGGTGAAGCCCCGATCACGTTCGCGTTAGGTACCCAGGCGCTGTGGAACTTCGCGGGTCTTGATGCCGGCGAAAACAGCATCGGCCTGGCGTTCTCCTCCACGAACACCCCGGCCGAGTTGTTCGGCATCGTGGTCAACGGCGGGTCTTTCGCGGTGGCGATCCCGCTGCCCGTGCCCGGAGATATTCCCGAGCCCGCGTCTGTGGCGCTGATGGGTATCGGTAGCCTGGTGATGCTGCGGCGGCGTGGTTAACTGATAGTGGCCGGTCTTTCGGGGGTGGTCCTGAACGCCGCGGAGGATTTGAAAGGAATAAGGCAGGCATGAGAAGGTGCCGCTTGTACGGATGAAGGCGAATTCAGGTATGAAGATTCAGTGAGCACGCCTCATTGAATCAGGGAGACAGAAGGATGATTAGTCGCACGTCACGGATAGGCGTTTTAGGATTGGCGGTTTCCGTCGTAATGGTTGCAGGGTCTGCCGCCCAGGCGGGTCTGCTCGCGGCCAGCAGCG
>JAJDCV010000264.1 GCA_029260675.1 Phycisphaeraceae bacterium | reverse complement strand
ATCTACTAAGAAGAAGAAGATATACTATCTATCTCTGTTAGTAGTCTTTCGCTACCCGTTCTGACCGAGACATCACTGAGGCTTGGCAGTCCTCACAAAATACCGTGGTTCGGCCGGCTACAGCTATGCGTACCAACGGTAAGCCGCAGCGTGGGCATGCCTGGCCCGATCGGCCGTAGACCTTGTGCACACGCTGGAAGCCACCGGATCGGCCCGAGGTGTCGACGTAGTCCTTCAGGGTCGACCCACCCAGCGCGATTGCCCGGGTCAACAGGGCCCGCATCTTCCGGACCAGCAGTTGGGTTTCCTCCCGAGTTACCTCATGGCCGGGATACAACGGGTGTAACCTGCAGCCAAACAACAACTCATCGACGTAGATGTTGCCCAGCCCCGCCAGCGTGGCTTGATCCAGCAGGGCCGACTTGATCGGCCGACGGGTCCGTTTCAGCTTCATATGGAGCCGGGCCGGGGTGATGGTCAAGGCATCTTCGCCCAGTTTTGACCAGCGTGTCTCGGTGAGTGTTGTCACGGAATCAAATGTCCACAGCCCGCCGAAACGCCTGGGGTCTCTAAACGCCAGCCGGCCACCGTCGGTTAGATGCCAGACCACGTGGGTGTGACCGTCCGGCCGGTAGGGTTCGCCGGGCGGGTAGAAACGCAGCGACCCGGTCATCCCCAGGTGCAGACAGACGCAGGCCTCTTTGTTCAGCGAACCCTTGTGAACCAGCGTTTGACCGATCAACGCGAATTGCTTGCCCAGCCGGTCGATCCGGGTGAAGGTCTGGCCACGCAACAAGTCGGCTGGCCGGCTCGATCCGCGCACGATATCCACCCTGCGGATCGTGACGCGGTTTACCATGCTCCCGACCACCGTATCGGTGAGCCCTCTGCAGATATTTTCAACTTCGGGCAGCTCCGGCATCACCGTCATACTAAGCCAAGAGGTGAACCCGGACGCCGTTTGCAGCCGAACACCCGGCAGGCGGTGGGGGTATACTTGGATATCCTTCAAACCCGGCTGAGAGAGCCCATGTCACACGATGATTCTTCTGATAATCCGTCTCCCCAGGAGCTGATCGACCAGGTCCGCGATGCCTCAGCCCAACTGCGCGAGCAGGTCGCCAAGGCCGTGGTCGGCCAGGATGAGGTCGTCGAGCAGGTCTTCATGTGCCTGTTCACCCGCGGCCACGCGCTGCTGGTCGGCGTACCTGGGCTCGCCAAGACGCTGCTGGTCTCGACCGTCGCCCAGACCCTGAGCCTGGCGTTTAACCGGATCCAGTTCACCCCCGACCTGATGCCGTCGGACATCACCGGCACGGAGGTGATCGAAGAGAACCGTGACACCGGCCGACGCGAGCTGCGCTTCGTGAAGGGCCCGGTTTTCGCCAACGTCCTGCTGGCCGATGAGATCAACCGCACCCCGCCCAAGACCCAGGCCGCGCTGCTCGAAGCGATGCAGGAGAACCACGTCACCGCCGGCGGGATACGCCATGACATCCCCCAGCCGTTCTTCGTCCTGGCGACCCAGAACCCGATTGAGCAGGAGGGCACGTACCCCCTGCCCGAGGCCCAGCTCGACCGGTTCATGTTCATGATCCGCGTGGGTTATCCGACCGAGGATCACGAACTGGAGATCGTCAAGCGTACGACCGGCCGACACAAGACCGAACTGACCCCGGTCCTCGATGCCCAGAAGGTCGAGCAGATCCAGGGGTTGGTCCGCGACGTCCCGATCGCCGACCACGTCGTGCGTTACGCGCTGCACCTGGTCCGCGCGACCCGTCGACCCAAACGCGGCGACGAGGACAACCGCCCCGACTTCCTGCAGCAGTACCTGAACTGGGGGGCCGGCCCGCGCGCCAGCCAGCACCTGATCCTGGGCGCCAAGGTCCGGGCGATCCTCGACGGCCGAACCCACGCGACCCCCGACGACATCAAGGCCGTCGCCGCCCCGGTCCTGCGCCACCGGCTGATCCTCAACTTCAACGCCGAGGCAGACAACGTCACCCCCGATGATCTGATCGAGCAGTTAGTCGAGGTCACCGACGTCGGCGGCACAATCGATCCGCAGGCGGAACAGGTGCTGCGCCGGGAATGAGGCTTAAGCAGCGAACCGACTCTAATTGATTTGCCCAATGCTATGCCGCCCACCGACGCCCCCAACTACCTGGACCCGCGCACGCTGGCCGCGATCGGGCCGATCGATCTTCGGGCGCGGATGATCGTTGAGGGGATGATGACCGGGATGCACCGCTCGCCGATGGAGGGTGTCAGCGTCGAGTTCGCGCAGCACCGCCAATATACGCCCGGCGATGACACGCGGTTCCTGGACTGGAAGGTCTACGGCAAGACCGACAAGCTCTACCTCAAGCAGTATCAAAAGGAAACCAACCTCGATCTGGTTGTCCTCGTCGATGCGTCGGGTTCGATGCGGTATGGCTCGACGCGGGGGCAGGTTGCTACCGGTTCGATGCGTGTTGGGGCCGGGTTGAGCTGGTCGAAATATGACCACGCCGCGAGCCTGGCGGCGGCGATGTGTCACGTGGCGCTTCGGCAGCAGGACCGCGCCTCGGTGGTGCTGTTCTCCGATGAGATCAAGACCGCGACACGGCTGTCCAATTCAAACGACCAGTGGCGGACGATTGTTAATGCGCTGTCTTCGGCCGAATCGTTTGAGGTCAGCGACCCGGGCGCATCACAACAGAAAGATGAACCGGTACCCGGACGGACTGACCTGGCAAGGATGTTCGACCAGGCGGTGGCCCGGCTGAACCGCCGATCTCTGGTGGTTCTGATCAGTGATCTGTTTGATGATGTCCAGGTCATCGAGCGCGGTTTGGCGCAGCTCAAGTTCCGCCGACACGACGTGATCGTGCTTCAGACGTTGGACCCGTCTGAGTTGGATTTTCCGTTCCGTGCCCCTTCGCAGTTCCTCGGGCTCGAGGCGGAGGGTCGGTTGAATCTTGACCCCCAGGCACTACGTTCGTCGTACCTCGATGCGTTGCAGAGGCACCTTGATGAGGTCGAGCAGATCGCCAGGCGGTTCCGCTTTGACTACGCGTTATTGAATACACAAGAACCGTTGGGACCGGCGCTGAGTCATTTCATGGCTCAACGCAGCTCCTCGATCGGGAAGAAGTGATGCGGCGATCATTTAACACTTTGCAACATACAGCGGCGTAACCTCGGTGTGAACATCGCCCAACCGCTATTTGATTTTGAACCATGCCCACACTGATCGCCCAAGCCCTGACGCCGTTCGTCGCCCCCGCTTTGGCGTGGGCCGGTGTGGCGCTGGTGTCGGTCCCGGTGGCGATCCATCTGCTATCGCGGTGGCGCCGAAAGCCCGAGCCTTGGGGCGCGATGCGGTTTCTGATTGAAGCGTACCGCAAGCAGAAACGCCGGATGCGTTTTGAGCAGTGGCTGCTGCTGTTGCTGCGTTGCCTGATCATCCTGATGTTGGGCCTTGCAGTTGCTCGGCCGAGGCTGGTGGGGGCGCTTGGGCAGTGGTTTGGCGGGTTGGACAGCCGGGGCCGGGTGGTGCACATCGTGATCGACGACGCGATGTCGACAGGTGTTTCGGATGGTCCGGGGGTAACGCGGTTTGATCGTTTGATTGCCAAAGCCGAGGCGGTTGTCGATGCCCTTGAGCCCGGCGATCGGGCGACGATCTGGCGTGCGGGGAGGCCGGCCGGTGCGGTGATTGCCGAGCCCACCGCCGACCGTGCCGTGCTGCACGATGCGCTTAAACAGATGCGTCCGGGTTACAGCCGATCGGACTTGGCTACGGCGTTGGAACTGATTTCAGACAGCATGGAAGCAAGCAAGGCCGAGCCCGACCATTCTGTGACGGTCTTGCTGGGTGACTTCACACGATCCGCGCGCTACATCGAGCATTCGGCCGACCCGGACAACCGGGCCAGCGGGGGCGGTGCCTTGATCGTGTCCCGTCCGTTTCCTGGGGTAGACAACATCCAGGTGCTTTCGGTGACGCCACGGCGTCGGGTGGTCTGGGTCGACGGGTTGACCGGCGGGGGGATCTCTGCCGAGGTACTTGTCGCGCGCTACGCCGAGGAGCTTCCCGAGGCGTCGGCTTCCTTAACCGTTGCACTGATCGACGCGGGTGGTCGCAGCCTGGCGTCTCTGCGCCGCCGCGTTTATTTCCCGGCCGGGCAGGGCGTCACGTCGGTGAGCGTCGACCTACCGGTTGAAGCGGTGTTATCGAAGCTGGATGCGCAGGCCGGTGAAATCCTGACGATCCGGGCACAGCTTGAATCGGTGACCGGCGGGTTAACCCCGGATGACCAGGCTCACACCGCGGTCGAATTACGTCGGCGGCTGCGTGTCGCGGTAGTGGATGAGCAGGTAGGCGTTTCGTTAGACCCCGACGCGGGGCTGTCGCCCGGTCAATGGGTGACCCTGGCGCTGAATCCAACCGGCATCGGCCAGACAGGTGCAATCGAGACCACACCCGTCACCGCGGCGGGGTTGAGTAATCCATCATCTTTAGAATCGTTGGATGCTGTGATGCTGATGCGACCCGACCGGGTTTTTAATCAAGACTGGCGCAGGCTGGCGTCCTTCGCAGAGTCCGGGGGCCTGATCTGGGTATTCACACCGCCCAACGAGGGCTCAGCCCCCTGGATAAGCACGATGATCGAGTCTTTCGATCCCGGTTGGCGGATGGGTCTTGAGCCGGTGGACACGGCTAACTCAGACGCCGGGCGTCGCGTGGTGACCGACCCCTTAAAAGTAGAGCCATTAGAGCGTTTGGCCGCGGATTGGCAGGCGTTGATCCGACCGGTCCGGGTTTATCGCGGGCTCCCTGTGACCGCGCCCGGGGCGGACGCTTGGATCACGTTACACCCATCGGTACAAATGCGAGACGAAACGGGGGGCATCGAGGACAGCGCACGTGACGAACGCGAAGTGTTGTTGGCGCATCACTCAATCGGCCGGGGTTCTTTGATATTTTTGTCCACGTCAGTGGATACCCGGTGGACCAACCTGCCGACCAAGCCGTTGTTCGTCCCGTTGATTCACGAGACGCTGCGTGGTGTGTTGGGTCTACGTAGCAGGCCGGGCATCGTGCAAGCGGTGGCGGGTGATCGGCCGACGCTGGGCCTTGCATGGTCGGGTCTTTCGGAGTTGGATCGTTTAGATGTCAGCGGCGATTTCATCAGCGTAGGTTTTGAAACGAAGCTTGAGCGCCCCGGGTGGACCAGTGGCCAGGCGGGCGTGCAACTAGTCGAGCCCGTTTCATTGCCGGGCGTGTATCAGGCGGGATCGGATGCCGGGCCTCGCAGATTGATCGTCGATGCCGACCCGAAAGCGGGGGACACCCGTCAGATCGATGAAGAGGCGTTTGCGCATTGGCTGGATGGCTTAGGCGAGTGGCGCTGGCTCGACGATGAGGACCCGGGGACTTCCCTGATGCGGTCCGGCGAGGTCGCGGATATCGGCTGGGCGATGCTCTGGGGGGTGTTGGGATTGGTATTGCTGGAGACGGTGGTGGCCAGGTTTCTAAGCCACGCCAACGTCGGGCCGGGCCGATCCTTGACCGGTCGGATCTGGCGTGCCGCGATCCGTTTGCGCAGCGGCGAAAAGCCTGTAGCCGGCGGGCGGGGGAGGGCGGCGTGATGACCCACCGCATCGCAATACTCCCGTTGGCGCAGCAAGCCGGGACACTCCTGGACAGGCTGCTGGGTCTGCGTGAGTTGAGTTGGTCGGACCCTTCTGCCGGTTTGGGTTTTGAGTATGTGTTGCCCGCCTGGCTGTGGGTATTGATCGGTGTAACAGGCCTGTTAGTTGCCGGTTGGAGTTACCGGCGTCTGCTTGGCAGAAGGTCTTTGCGTGTGCTGTTGGCGTTGGTGCGCACGGCGGTGTTGTTGACGATCGTGATCCTGCTGGCCGGGCCGACGCTGGTGCTGCCTCAGGAAACAATCCAGCGGGACTGGCTGATGGTGTTGATCGACCGCAGCTCGTCGATGCGTGTGCAGGACGTGACCGATACCGTGACCGGTGAACCGATAAGCCGTGACCAGAGCGTGCGAGATGCGCTCGGTGATCAGGCGGAGGTTTTTTCGGATGAGGGGCTGGGCAGGGACCGGAAACTTGTCTGGCTAGGTTTTGGAACCTCTGCGTACACGATCGGGTCGCCGTTGATTCAGCCGGGTCTGGTTGCGCCCGACGCGCCGGCTACGTCTATCCGGACCGCGATCGAGCAGGCGTTGCGTCTGCCATCGGGCAAACCGATCAGCGGGATCGTGCTGATCACCGACGGGCGGACGCCCCAAAGCACCGGGCCGACGCTTGCGCAGCGCCTCAAGCAGCAGGGGGTCGCGGTGTTTCCCGTACCGGTGGGCGCGGCAAAGCCCCCGTTGGATCTGGCGATCGGGCAGGCCGACGGACCGCAGCGCGCGTTTTTGAATGATACCGCCCCGGTATCGGTGACGGTGGAACAACTCGGCGGGGACCCGGTTGATCCCGGCGAGATCCATGTCGCGCTTATCGATCAGGCGGACGATCGGGTGTTGGATGAACAGACACTCGACCAGGCCGAACCGGGCCAACCGCTGCGACTTTCGGGCAAGTCTTCCACGGTGGGCCTTGCACGATGGCAGGTGCGCGTCACGCACAAGCCCCCCGACGGGCGGCCGCCGATACGAGAACTGGTCACCGAGAACAATACACGCACGGTTGAGGTCGAGGTGATTGATCGGCCGATCCGCGTGCTCTACATCGAAGGGTATCCACGCTGGGAGTTTCGGTATCTTAAGAACCTGCTGATCCGCGAGAAGTCGATCAGCTCCAGCACGTACCTGCTCAGCGCCGACCGGTCGTTTGCGCAGGAAGGCGATGTCCCGATCACCCGCCCGCCCGCCGATGCCCAGGAGATGGACGCCTACGACGTGGTGATCCTGGGCGATGTCCCGGCGGAATTTTTCGATACCGGCCAGCTCACGGTCCTACGCGACCACGTCTCCGCCCGGGGCGCGGGCATAATCTGGATCGGCGGCAGCCAGCACACACCCAACACCTACGCGGGGACCCCGCTGGCGGACCTGCTGCCGATGCGAAGGCCGGCCGAGGTCACCCGCACGGGTAACGCGACGAGCCTGTTTAAACTCGAGCCCACCGCGGTTGCAAGTTCCTTGAACGTGATGCGTGTGCGGAGCACCGGTCAAGGTGCTTTGCAGGCAGATGGCTGGCCGCAAGACCTTCCGCCTTTGCGGTGGGTTCAGAACCTGGGCGCGCTTAAGCCGACCGCGGAGGTGATTGCTAAGGCCATACAGTTGGAAGCGGGTGATGACGCAAGCCCTGTACTGGTCCGGCTGCGCTACGGCGCGGGGCAGTCGCTATATGTCGGGACCGACGAGGCCTGGCGTTGGCGCTACGGGCGGGGCGAGTGGTACTTTCAACAGTACTGGGTGCAGTTGATCCGGATGCTGGGTCGTGCCAGGCTCCAGGCGGACACCGGCCGTGCGCATTTCCGCGTTTCCAGCAGAGCCGTGTCGGTTCAGCAGCCGGTGGTGGTTGAGTTGGAGTTGAGCGATCCGTTGTTGATCAGCCGGGGTATCCCCCGGGTTGCGGTCAGTATCAGGCCGGCGTCAGACCCCACGGGCCCGCCGGTGGATAGTCTTGATCTGTTACCGGTGGTTGATGACGAGGCTGTTGTGCCGGGTGCACCAAGGCGCATCGGGTACCGTGCCCTGTGGCGGCCCGCCGCTTCGGGGACGCAGATGTTGACGGTGACAGACCCGGCGCTGGCTGATCTTGGGCTCGTGCAGACCGTGCGGGTAACTGCGCCGGACAGCGAGATGCTCAACCCGCGCAGCGATCACGCCCGGCTTGTGAATCTGGCAGAACAGACCGGCGGGGCGGTTGTGCCGTTGAATGAGATGGACCGGCTTGTGAATCTGGTACCCAACCGTGCGCGGATCACCCCGACGGATATCCGTGAGCCGCTGTGGGATTCGGCGCTGTCGTTGATCGTGCTGATGGTGTTGTTTTCGTTCGAGTGGGTGGTCCGACGTGCGATCCGGCTGGCGTAGCGGGCTAGACTTTGCCGGCGGTTCTCGAACGCCGGGTGATCGTGTCAGATAGGAATGTTCATGCAAGACGCAACCCGACAACTCGAACAGGTCCGACGCCGGGCCCGGGTTTGGCTTGCGGCGATCCACCTGATGCGGTTCACCGCCGCGATGGTCCCGGTGCTGTTCTTGTTGAGCCTTCTGGATTGGGCGCTGAATCTGCCGGGCTGGCTGCGTCTGGTGGTCGGCCTGTTGGTTGCTATCGAGTGCGTGTATTGGATGACGAGCCGGCTGCTTGGTGCGGCGCGTTTCAACCCGAGCCTAAGCGAGTTGGCGTTGCGTGCCGAGCGCGTGTATCCGCAACTCGCCGGGGCGCTTGCCAGTTCCGTCGAGTTCGCGGCTTTCGATCCTCAAGTGCAAGGCGTGAAGGATAGCGGTCGGGGTCAGGCGCTGGCCGAGTTGGCGTTGCGCAGGGCGCGCGGGCTGATCGACGGGGTCCAGTTATCACGACTGATCAACCCGTCGGCCGCGCTGAAACACCTGGCGGTGGCGTTTCTGTCGTTGATCGTTCTAGGGATGGCTGTAGTCAGCGCCCCGGCGATGAGCCGTACCGCCGCGACGCGCTGGCTGGCGCCGCTGGGTTCAACCCAATGGCCTCGCCGCGTCATGATCAGTGACACCACCGGGCTTGATATCTGGCCGGTCGACGCTCCGGTGAAACTGATCGCGCAGATCAACAAGGGGCATCGGCCCGGGATGCGCGTCAACGCACACTACCGGTTCTTCGACACGCGGGGGCAGGCCGGCCCGTGGCAACACGCGATACTGACACAGCAGTCGACTGAGACCCAGCCGGGGTCATTGGCTACTTACGAGCAGTTGATCGAGGTGCCCGCCAGCGTGGTTCGGTCGGTGAACGAGACGCCCGGCGGCGAGGGTGAACTAAGCTACTACCTCCAGGCCGGGGACGGGCAGACACCCCCCAAGCAGATCAATCTGATCGCCAGGCCGGCCGCCGTTGCCGTCATCGCCACGATCGAACCCCCGGTTTACGCGGTTGGACTGGCGGGCTCTCAGACCGTCGCGCTACACGAGCAAAGCGGGCTGATCGCCTCCGCCTCTGCGCTGGTCGGGTCGCGGGTCACGCTTGAAGTGCAATGGAATAAACCCGTCTCGGTCAGTCAAGCCGACCTGGTTTCGGTCTTGCCGGGATTGATCGACAAGATCGGGTTAGACAACGTGAGCTTTGAGCCGCCTCTTGCCTCGGCTGACCCGGCCCGATCAGAAGACGACAGCCTGTCGATCGGGTTTATTTTGACGGATACATTTTCGACACCGATCCACATCGCCGACGGGTACGGCCTGGATAACTTATCCCGGCGGCAATACCGCATCGAGGCTGTCGAAGACCGGGTGCCCTCCGCGGTGATGAGCGAGCCGGCGTCCGACGAGGCGGTGCTAGCGTCCGCCCAGATCGAGGTAGCGGCGACCGCGCAGGACGACGTCGGGCTTGAGCGGATCGAGTTACGGGGGCTGATCCGCAAGCGGGGTGTTGGCGGAGAACAAGAAGAGGCGGATCTACCTGTGATCGCCGAGCAAAGCGGCCGGCAAACCCACCTAAGCACACAGGCGGGTCTGGACCTGTCGGGGTTGGAACTACGGCCCGGCGATGCCGTGGTGCTGACCGCCCGGGCCCAGGACGTGTATGAACTGGATGGGCAACGGCACGACCCGGTCGTCTCAACACCCAGGACGCTTCGGATCATCGATGAGCCGACGCTGACGGCGCAACTCCGCACCGAACTGGCGGGGCTCCGTCAGCAGGTGGTCCGGCTCAAACAGACGCAGCAGCGTATCGAGTCCGAGCAGCCCCCCTCGGTGACTCTGCCGCAGCAGGACCAGGTGACACGACGGCTTGAGTCGCAGGCCATGCTGCTTGATGCGTTGGACAGCCGGATGCGCCGCAACCGGCTTGCCGATGAGCCGATGCGCGAATTGATCCAGCAGGCCGGCGGTCTGGTTGAACAGGCGAGCCGATCTTCTTCTGACGCGGCCTCGAAACTACGCTCCGCCGACGAGCAGCCCGGGGATCAGGCTAAGCAAGCGGATCGGTTGGAGCAGGAAGCGCACGAGGATCAGCAGGCCGTGCGCAAGACACTGTCCGAGCTGGCCGAGTTGTTGGATCAGGGCAGAGACGTCTTGACACTCAAGCTCCAGCTCCAACAACTCAAGACGCAGCAGCAGGCTCTGGCGAACGACACACGCGAGCTGTTGCCCCAGACGATCGGGCAGGACAAGGAGCAACTCGACGAGGCGCAGCGCCGGCGTCTGGAGGAATTAGAGCGTCGCCAGGCCGAGTTAGCCGAGCAGGCCCAGGCGTTGACCCGGCAGATGCAGATGACGGCCGAGGCGTTATCGCGTCAAGGTGAGCGTGATCAGGACAAGGCCGCGGCCGAGGCGCTCGCGGAAGCCGCGGCGATCGGTCAGCGACAGGGGCTTAGCGAGTCGATGCAGCAGTCGTCGCAGTCGATCCAACAGAACCGGCTATCCCAGTCGGGCCAGCAGCAGGACCAGGCGCTGGATGCGCTGGACCGGATGCTCGATGAGATGGGGTCACAGGAAAAGCGACGTCAGGCGATCCTCCGAAGGCGGCTCCAGGAACTGTCCGAGCTGGTGCGTAAGCTGCTCGAGCGTCAGACCGCTCAGGCATCGGCGTTGGAAAAAATAATCCCTGGCGAGGTGGCGTCGTTTGAGCCGAAACAAGTGACGCTCCGCCGCGCGACGATGGGCGCCCAGCAGCAGGCCGGCGGATCAGAAGAAACCGCGCAGGCCCAGACGCATCTTGCCGACGCGGTCGTTGACCAGGGTTCCGCGGTCGGTGCGCTTCGCCAGGGCGACGGGCCGGCGGCCTTGACGTCGGAACGGGGCGCTGTTGGTCAGCTTAAGTTGGCGCTGGAGGAACTCAACAAGCTGGTTGAGGATTCCGCGGCACAGCAGGCCCGAAAACAGCGAGAACAACTCCGCCAAGCCTACGATCGGCACGCCAAACGGCAGGACGAACTGCGTGAATCGGTGCATCAGATCGCCGACGCCGGGCCGATCAACCGCCAACGCCGCGCGGCCCTGATCGCTTTGGCGGCCGAGCAGTCCGAGCTTCAGCAGGCGATCGCGGACACCGGCCGTGAGGTCGGGCAGACCCTGGTGTTCGAACACATGCACGAGAAGATCGGAGCCACGTCCAGCCGGGTAGTGCACACGCTACGCCGGGGTGAGGGCGACGAAGCGGTACAGATCGCCCAGACCCAGATCGCCCAGACCCTTCGTATGATGGCCCTGGCGCTTAAAGAAGACCCAGGCGACGACTCGTTCTCGGGTGGAGGCGGAGGCGGTGGCGGCGGGGGTGGCGGAGGTGGCGGTGGCGGGCAAGAACCCCCACTGGTCCCGCCTATCGCCGAGTTGAAGTTGATCCGTGGCCTCCAGGAGATGGTGTATCAGCAGACCCGTTTAGCCGAAGCCGATAGGGCTCTGGAGCCCGAAGAGCCGATGAAGCAGAGGATGATGGAGTTGTCTACCCTGCAACGCGAACTCTCCAGCCTCGGCAAGCGTCTAATAGAGAAGATGAAGCAGCAAAATCAGCCCAACCCGGCGGCGGGAGATCAGCGATGAGTATGGCACAACCCAATCGAACCAAGACGGGTTGGCTGGCGGCGCTGATCGGGCTGTCCCTGATAAGCGGCGCGATGGGTCAGGCTGACCAGCCTTCGCTGGATGAGTTGTTGGATCTGGCACCCAGCGAGAAACCGGCAAGTGATCGAGACATGAATGAGCCGGTCGCAACAGATCCTGACGAAGACCTGAATGAATCAATCGAACGCGCGTTGTCGGTATCGGATGCCGCGGACGTGTTTGAACAGGTGATCGACGAGATGGACCAGGTGTCGCGCCGGCTTGGCAGATCGCTTGACCCGGGCGTCGAGACGCAGCGGATGCAGGAGTCGATCCTCCGTCGCCTGGATCAGGTGATCGCGTCAGCAAAACAACAGTCATCCTCCGGCGGCGGCGGCGGGTCGGGTCAGCCGAAGGATCAGGACCAAGGCGGCGCTGAACCGGCGCAGCAGAAGCCCTCCTCGGGCAGCGGGCAAGATCAGGCCCCGCCCGGCGGCTCACAGGCCAGCACCGGTGCGGCCGGGTCCGGGACACCCGACAACCCCGACGCGCAGGACACGCCGATCGAGCAACTGCGTAAGGAGTGGGGCGTGTTGCCGCCGCGTGTGCGTGAGGAATTAAGTGACGGCCTGCGTGAACGGTTCAGCCCGCTGTACCGGCGGATGACCGAGTCGTATTACAAAGCCCTGGCCGAGCAGGAGTAGCTTTTTGTTTGAGTCACACGCCAAAACAATGAGCATCGCGGCGACTTTGTCGTTGTTGATTAGCAGCGTCTGTACGACGACGGGTGTTCAGTTGCAAGCATCGCCGGGCACGGACGTGGAGCCGGTCGAGGGTGTAGGGTTTGTGGAGATCACCCCGCCTACCCGGGTAGCGGTGGAGCGCGGTTTAGCTTATTTGGCGCAGTCCCAGGCCGAGGACGGCAGCTACGGGAGCACCCGGTTCCCCAGGCACGTGGGGATCACCGCGCTGGTGTGCCTGGCGTTCATGGCCGACGGCCACGTGCCGGGGCGCGGGGAGTACGGCCCGAACGTACAGCTAGGGCTTGACTTCATTCTGAATCACGCCACCGAGTCGGGGCTGATCGTCGCGGATGCGTCGCACGGCCCGATGTACGGCCACGGGTTCGCGACTCTGTTCCTGGGCGAGGTCTACGGCATGACCGGCGATCCGCGTGTGCGCGAGACTCTACTTAAAGCGGTCCGTCTGATCGTGACGACGCAGAACCCCGAGGGCGGATGGCGTTACCAGCCCAGGCCGTTCGATGCCGATATCTCCGTGACGATCTGTCAGGTGATGGCTCTGCGGTCGGCGCGCAACGCGGGATTAAGTGTTCCCAAGGAAACGATCGACCGCGCGATCGCCTATGTACGCCAGTGCCAGAACCCCGCCGACGGGGGGTTTAAATACATGCTCAACTCCGGCGGGTCGGCGTTCCCCCGGTCCGCCGCCGGCGTCGCGGCGCTATACTATGCAGGGGTCTACGAAGACGACGCTTTGAACAAAGGATTGGTGTACCTGGAGCGAGGGACCGACAACGTCGCGTTCCGTAACGGTGGACACTACTTCTACGGCCACTACTACGCCGCCCAGGCGATGTTCCTCGCGGGCGGCGGGCATTGGGAGGACTGGTTCCCCAGGATCCGTGAGCAGCTGGTGACCCGTCAGCTCGCCAACGGCTCGTGGACCAGCGGGCACGGCGGGCCTTATGGGACGTCGATGAGTTTGCTGATCTTGC
>JAJDCV010000263.1 GCA_029260675.1 Phycisphaeraceae bacterium | reverse complement strand
AGGATCACGGCCTCGGCCTGGGATTTCTCCAATAACTGCGCGATATGATCCAGGTGCAGGTGCTTGCCCACGTCCGCCCGGTCTCGGTGGTCCGGCTCCAGGAACGTGCACTCGGTGATCAGGATCTTGGCGTTCAGGACGTCCGACCGATCGAAGTGCTCGCCCCACATCGTGTCGCCCGTGAAACAGACCAGCGGGATGTCGTGAACCTGCGTGATCTCGACCCCCTGCTTTTTCAGCTCAACCAGCTTGGGCTGGGGCAGGCCGACGAACTCTTCACGGAGTTTGCTGCGCTTCTCGATAGCGGTGTAGCCCAATGAGGGCACCGTGTGGCGGGTCGCGAAGGCCCGCAGGACGATGTTGTTCTTGATCTGGTGTTCCTGATCCGGTTCCAGGGGGACGATGTTGTGGGGTGTGCGTTGGGCTTCCAGGTCGATCCAGGACGACATGACGCTACGGATCGGGTCTTCGAGCCTGGGGTGGCAGATGACGGTCCCGGTCCCGATCCCCTGGAAGTGACGCTGGGAGAAGTAGTATGCAAGCCCCGCGGAGTGGTCCATATGGCCGTGGCTGAGCGCGACGAAGTCGCTGTTCAGCGCCGCACGAGGTGCCCGACCGATATCAAAACACACGCCCAACTCGGGGACCTGCACAAACGTCTCTTCCCCGGCGATGGAGACGCCCTGGACCCGGTAGGGGTGGACGTAGAGGAACCCCAGTTGGGGGCGACGTGGTGGGGGGTTTGGGATCATGATCGGCTCCACCGTCGTCCGGCTTTCGTCAAGGTATCACGCGCTTGGCGCCGGGACTAAGGTGTCGCTGGCCGCCCAGAAAAATCAGTCGGGTGGGTTTTTACCCGCCCGCACAGTTCGGGTTACAATCCGTGCCTTGTACCAAACACCCGACAGGACTGTGTGATCGACCGCAAACCCGTGTCTAACGCCGGGCTAACGAACCATTTAGTATCGCAGCACCTATACACCGGGTCAAACCACACCGGTTTGGTCACCGACGGTGCAGTCCGCCCGGCTACACCGAACCCATGCGAGGACCGCCTGATGATTCAACCCCTGCTTCCCCAATGGGCGAGCGTCCGCAAACCCGTCATCGGCATGCTTCACCTGCCGCCGCTGCCAGGATCGCCCGGATATCAAGGCGATCCGGGCTCGCTCCTTGCACACGTCCTGCGTGACGCAATAGCGCTGCGTGACGGCGGGGTACACGGGCTGATGCTTGAAAATTTCGGTGACGTCCCTTTCTTCACTGACTCGGTCCCGACACATACGGTTACTCACATGACCGCTATCGCCAAGGGCGTCCGGGATGAGATCGACCTGCCCCTGGGGATCAACGTCCTGCGCAACGACGGGATATCCGCCCTGGCGATCGCCCACGCGGTGGGGGCGGACTACATCCGAGTCAACGTCCTGTCCGGCGCCTGCCTGACCGATCAAGGCGTCATCACCGGCAGGGCCGCCGAGTTGATGCGCTACCGCCAGCAGATCGGCGCAGATCACATCCGCGTGCTGGCTGATGTCCGAGTCAAGCACGCGGCACCGTTGGCAGACCGACCATTGGGTGAAGAGGTCGATGAGCTGGTTCAGCGTGCCGCAGCGGAAGGTGTGATCGTCTCCGGGGTCGGGACGGGCCACCCCACGGACCCCCAGTTGGTCAGACAGGTGAAGCAGTCTGCCCCCGATACGCCGGTGTTCATCGGTAGCGGCGCTACGCCTGACACGCTTGCGGACCTGATGCCACATGCAGATGGCTTCATCGTCGGCAGCTACTTCAAGGAATCTGGCCAACTCGATCGGCCCGTTGACCCCGGACGGGTCAGGGCATTCCTTGAGGTGATGTCGGGCTAGAACGCACACCTTTCCTCGAAAAACCACGTTTCCTGCCGCTGTGACGGCGTGGAGGCAGGGATCGACCTCAAGGCCCGGTGAGCGGGAGCTAAATAGTTTTTCTTATTGCGAGGCTTTAACCCTCTGGCGGGTGGGTGGGATGTTAAGTGAGTGAAAAAGCATCTGCAGCAGGTCTTTTTATATAACATTTAACACTAATGAAGATAACGATTTACGCTCAAATACGGTGGCATTCACATGCGAGAATTGCATAATTTGCGTGTTTGCAGAGTAAAAATGCTTGACGCAAGGGGTGCGTGCCGGTACAAAGGATAAGCCTGCGGATTGTATGGGTCGTGCCTGATAGGCCATTTGAAGAGTGGCGCGGGTTGACGACCACAGGCGGAGAAAGACAAGGAACCGACCTAGACTCGACAATTCATCTCAAACGTCGAGAAAGTCTAAGGTCTTAAGGAGAGGAGAAAGGGCCATGGGTTCAGTAGGTACGTTCACGCGAGTCATACGGACAGGTGCGCTTGCACTGGGTCTGGTTGGGGCGGTGTCATTTGGTTCGTCGGCTAGCGCCGGTGTGCTTAATGGTCACGCCTCTGCCTTCAATGATGGCAATGGCCCCAGCGCCGGTGCCTGGACCGCGACGACCGCGTTTGATAACGGGGTTGGCCTAAGCGGCACGGTGGAATGGTCAGTCTTCGGCCCAGGCGCTTTCCCCTTCGCGGGTTACACGCCGACCGCCGGTGAGTTGGCCTACGCTTTCCAGGTCTTCTCGACCGGAACAAGCGCCATCCACTCACTGACACTTAATGACCCCAACGGCGGCGCCGACAACATCGGCACGTTTGCCGACCTTGCCGGTGAAGCCCCGACCTCGGTTGCCTTGGGCACCCAGGCCGAGTGGAACTTCTTGGGTCTGGACGCCGGCGAAAACAGCATCGGCCTGGCGTTCTCGTCCATCAAGACGCCCGCCTCGCTCTTTGGTGTGGTGGTCAACGGCGGCTCGTTCGCTGTGGCGATCCCACTGCCGGTGCCTGGTTCGGTTGATATCCCCGAGCCCGCGTCTGTGGCGCTGATGGGCCTCGGTGGTCTGATGATGCTGCGGCGGCGCAGCTGAAGAAGAACAACCCTAGCCGTGGGTGTTGGTTGAACACCCCGTGGTAGGGGCAGTGCTCAGGACTGAGTACTGCGCCACCACGCACGGGAGAGCCAAAGTGGGTATCCCGTAAGACTTGAGGGTTGGGACGAGTAGAGACCACGTTGTATTCAGGAGAAGTTGAAGTGTAGTTTTATCCTCAGTGAGCACGCCTCATTGAATCAGGGAGACAGAAGGATGATTAGTCGCACGTCACGGATAGGCGTTTTAGGATTGGCGGTTTCCGTCGTAATGGTTGCAGGGTCTGCCGCCCAGGCGGGTCTGCTCGCGGCCAGCAGCG
>JAJDCV010000262.1 GCA_029260675.1 Phycisphaeraceae bacterium | reverse complement strand
ACAATATGAGATTGGTGACAATGGCTTGGCGCACGCAGATGAGGTGAAGCGCCCTGGAGAAGACCCACGGGCGCGGACGCTCCAGAAGCATTATGAGCGGCAATTGCGGGCTGCGCGGTTGATGCCCCGGAGCCGTGATTTTCACTAGAACTTCGGTGTTTTCAATCAGCAGGGTGTGCACCGAAGATAGGCTTATGCCATCTGAGCTCTCGGCCTTCTTCTGGGTGGGTCGGAATAAGCCGGGAGAGTGCCAGGGAAATCGCCGCCATGCCTGCGCCTAACAAAAACACAAGGCTGGGGTTCACCAGCCAGATCAGACCAAAGAGCGCCGGGATCACAACAGCGGCAATGTGATTGATCGAGAAAGCAACGCCCGCCGTGGGGGCAATGTCAGCAGGGTCCGCGATCTTTTGGAAATAGGTTTTCATGGCAATGGCGAGCGCGAAGAAAGCGTGGTCGATCACATAGAGCACGGCGGCGAGGGTCGCGTTCTCCACAAATGCGTATGTCACAAAAACACCGATCAACCCGATATATTCAAAGGTGAGCGCGCGGCGCTCGCCAAAGCGCACAATCAGCCCGCCGATCTTTGGAGCGAGCACCATGTTGAAGGCCTGGTTGACCAGGAACAGAAGCGTGATGGCGGTGACGGAATAGCCAAACTTCTCCACCATCATGAAGCCTGCAAAGACGACAAAGATCTGCCGCCTGGCACCCCCCATAAAGGTGAGGGCGTAGTAGAGCCAATAACGCGACCGCAGCACCAGAGTTTTGCGCTGGGGGACCGGTGCTTCAAATGTCGGGAAGAGGGCCCAGGCTGCCAAAGCAATGAGGACGGTCACCGCGCCGCCGGCTAGATAAACCCAGCGATAGTCGAGCCCGATCCATTCCCAGATGATGAAAATCAATCCATAGGCGAGCAGGCTTGCAAAACCACCGACTGCCAGAAGCTTACCCAGCACCACTGGGGCTTCCCCTTTTGGCAGCCATTGCAGAGCCAGGGATTGTTGCGCGGTTTCGTAATAATGGTAGCCAACTGACATGAGGACCGTTGTGCAGTAGAGACCGACCGCAGTAGGGAAGAAGCCGGTGAGCGCGGTGCCAATCCCTAAGAGCGCCAGAGAGATCAGCGCGAAACTCTGCTCCTTCAGCACCAGTAGAACAAAAACAAAGGTAAATGCGAGGAAGCCCGGCACTTCGCGGAGTGATTGCAGAATACCCATCTCAGCGCCATCAAAGGCTGCCCTTTCAATGGCGAAATTGTTGAGTAGGGAGTTCCAGGTGGCGAAAGACAACGGCACCGCGACCGCCATCAACATCAGCAAGATGTCTGGCCGTTTCCAGCTGCCACTTTTCAGCCGTTCGATGATCAGTGTCATGGGTCCCGTCCTTTAGAGGCGGAGAATAGCGAAAACCCTTGGCATAGCCAGTCGCATTTACGCAACGCACCCCTGGTCTTTGAGATGCACCGGATCAATAGCAGGGTGTGGTCGTGAAGGATTTCACAAAACGACAGTCAATGGTTGGTTACTTTGGAACGCTGTCTACCTGGGAAGGTGTCCTGACTTTGAGTACAGGAGGCAGCCTTCTTCGCTAATGACTTCATGAGAGCTGCCATGTTCCTGGCGGACCCAGGTTCCCTTTGTATAGGTGCCTTTGGCATCTGTCAGAGAGCCTTCGATAACGTAAAACTCTTCACCGCCCACATGCTCATGCAGCGGGACTTTGGTGCCGGGCGCAAAGCGAAAGAAGCCGACGCTCTCGCGCTCGTCTTTGTGAACTTCCATAACAGTGAGGCCGGGCACACCTGTTTCCAGATAGGTGCCTGTGTTGGTGTCCACATTCACTTGAACGGTGTCGCTTGGATCCATCTGGCGTAGCTTCACAAGGATGGTGCATCCGTCCCTGGAGTGGGGGCGGTGCCTGGAACCCGGTGGATTGCGCACATAGAAGCCTTTGCCAAAGTCGCCATGCTCATCGGAGAAAGTGCCTTCCAGCACTACATATTCTTCCCCCAGGGCGTGGACATGGGGATCGAAAGTGCTTTCCGGCGCGTAGCGCACGATGGTGGTGGCGCGGGCAACCTCGTCGCCGTCTCGCTCCAGCATGCGACGCTCGACGCCAGCGAGGGGGGAGGCGATCCAGTCGAGCTTAGTGCTGTCAACAACGGCCCGCTTGGTGTGATCGGCATGTAGCTGCATGGGAGCGCTCCTTGAAATCGTTCGAGTAGAAAAGATAAGGGCCGCGTTCAGCAATTGAAGCGGCCCCTATTCACAATCTTGCGAGGGAGAGCCCTCAAGCTTCTTATGAGGCCCGGGAGAGTTCCTTCATCGCGTTATCCAACCCTTCCAGGGTGAGCGGGAACATGCGGTCCTGGAAGACCTGTTCAATCACCTGAATGGAAGGCGTATATTCCCAATGCCGTTCTGCGACCGGGTTCAGCCAGATAGCGCTTTCATAAATCTGCTGCATGCGTTCCAGCCAGATCGCACCCGGTTCTTCGTTCCAATGTTCCACAGAGCCACCGGCATAGGTGATTTCATAAGGCGACATGGTGGCGTCGCCCACAAAGATCACTTTGTAGTCGGACGGGTATTTGTGCAGCACGTCCCAGGTCTCCATCCGCTCTTGATGGCGGCGCTTATTGTCTTTCCAGACATGCTCATAGAGACAGTTGTGGAAGTAGAAATACTCCATGTTCTTGAACTCTGTCCGCGCAGCGGAGAAGAGCTCCTCACAGAGCTTGATATGGCTGTCCATGGACCCGCCAATATCAAAGAAAATCAGGACGTTGATCTTGTTCTTGCGCTCCGGGACCATCTTAATGTCGAGATAGCCCTGGTGTGCGGTTGATTTGATCGTATCGTCCAGGTCGAGTTCTGTTGGCTGACCGTGGCGGGCGAAACGGCGCAGACGGCGAAGGGCCATCTTGATGTTTCGCGTGCCCAGCTCAACGCCATCATCCAGGTTTTTATATTCGCGCTTGTCCCAGACTTTGACAGCCTTGCCGTGGCGGCCTTCCTTCTGGCCGATGCGAACGCCTTCAGGATTGTAGCCATCGGCGCCATAGGGCGACGTGCCCCCGGTGCCGATCCACTTATTGCCGCCTTCGTGGCGCTTTTCCTGCTCTTCGAGCCGCTTTTGCAGCTCTTCCATGATTTTTTCCCAACCACCTAAGGCTTCGATCTGGGCCTTTTCTTCTTCGGTCAGGAATTTCTCGGTGAGCGATTTGAGCCATTCTTCCGGAATCTGGGCAATATCGCCTTCTTCCAGGGAATCCAGCCCTTTGAAGACATGGGAAAAGACCCGATCGAACTTGTCGAGGTTGCGCTCGTCTTTAACGAGAGCCGAGCGGGAGAGGTAATAGAAGTCCTCCACCTTGTCCTCGATGACCTTCTTGTCCATGGCTTCCAGGAGCGTGAGATATTCACGCAGGGAAACAGGAACGTTGGCCGATTTCAGCTCATGAAAGAAGTTTACGAACATGTTCGTCTCCTT
>JAJDCV010000261.1 GCA_029260675.1 Phycisphaeraceae bacterium | reverse complement strand
GAAGAGGACGCACAGGCGTTCTATGACGAGTTGTCTCACATGCTGCTGCACCAGATGGCGGCGCCCAACAGCCCGCAGTGGTTCAACACCGGGCTGAACTGGGCGTACGGCATCAACGGCCCGGCGCAGGGACACTTCTACACCGATCCCACAACAGGCGTTACGCGGCCGTCGGAAGATGCGTATACGCACCCACAGCCGCACGCCTGTTTTATACAATCTGTCCAGGACGACCTGGTCAGCCCCGGCGGCATCATGGACCTATGGGTCCGCGAGGCGCGCCTGTTCAAGTACGGCTCGGGGACCGGGACCAACTTCTCCAAGCTCCGTGGAGAATGCGAACCGCTTTCGGGCGGAGGCATGAGTTCCGGTCTGATGAGCTGGCTGAAGATCGGGGACCGTGCCGCCGGGGCGATCAAATCCGGCGGCACGACCCGCCGGGCCGCCAAGATGGTGTGCCTGGACCTGGACCACCCGGACATCGAGCAGTTCGTCAACTGGAAGGTCCGCGAGGAGATCAAGGTCGCCGCACTCGTGGAGGGGATGAAGCACCTGCCCGGCGATCAGAAAGAAACCGCCAAGAAGCTGGGCATGGAGCTGGACTACGACTTCAACGGCGAGGCCTACCTGACCGTCAGCGGGCAGAACTCCAACAACTCCGTGCGGATCCCCAACGCCTTCTTCAACGCCATCGACGCCGACGGCCAGTGGGACATGACGCGGCGGACCGACGGGGAGCTTGGCAAGAGCGTCAACGCACGAGCGCTCTGGGACCAGGTCGGCTACGCGGCCTGGCGATGCGCCGATCCTGGCGTGCAGTACGACACCACCATCAACCAGTGGCACACCTGCCCGGAGTCCGGCCGGATCAACGCCAGCAACCCCTGCAGCGAGTACATGTTCCTGGACAACACGGCCTGCAACCTGGCGTCCCTGAACATGATCAAGTTCTACGACGCCAAACGCCGCACCTTCGACTGTGAAGGCTACGAGCACGCGGTGAACATCTGGACGATCGTGCTGGAGATCAGCGTGTTGATGGCCCAGTTCCCCTCCCAGGAGATCGCGGAGTTGAGCTACCAGTTCCGCACGCTTGGTCTGGGTTTTGCGAACATGGGCGCGATGCTGATGCAGGCCGGCGTCCCGTACGACTCGGACCGCGGCCGTGCCATCTGTGGCACGCTCAGTGCGATTATGACCGGGCGCAGCTACACGACCAGCGCCCAGTTGGCCGAGCAGCTCGGCGCGTTCCCCGGCTATCAGAAAAACCGCAAGCACATGCTCCGTGTCATCCGCAACCACCGCCGGGCCGCCTACGGCGTGCCGCGCGACTTGGAGCTGACCGACACCACCGACTTAGGCGATTACGAAGGCCTGGAGATCAAGCCCGTCCCGATCGAGGCCGACGCCCTCGACCAGGGCGAGGCCCACATCGGCCAGCTCGCCAACGGCCGGGAGCTGATCGACCGGGCGCGGATCGCCTGGGATAGCGCTCTGAAACTCGGGCAGGAACATGGCTTTAGAAACGCACAGACCACCGTCATCGCACCCACCGGCACGATCGGCCTGCTGATGGACTGCGACACCACCGGCGTCGAGCCCGACTTCGCACTGGTCAAGTTCAAGAAGCTCGCTGGCGGCGGCTACTTCAAGATCGCCAACCAGTCCCTCAAGCCCGCGCTGCAGGCGCTGGGTTACGACAAGCAGCAGGTCAAGGACATCATCGTCTACGTCATGGGCGCATTGCATCTGGACGTCCCGATGCCACAGTCCGATGGCTCATCGACACAGGCGGGCAAGACCTTCGACCGCTTCCTCAAGGAGCACGGCCTGACCGACGCCGACCTTACGAAGATCATCGAAGCACTCCCGACCGTCTTCGAGTTGACCCACGCGTTCAACGCATGGACCCTCGGCGACAAGGCGATCGAGCGCCTGGGCCTGACCGATCAGGCCGACAAGCCCGGGTTCGACCTGCTCACGGCTCTGAGTCTGACCAAGGCCCAGGTTACCGCCCTGAACCGTGCGATCTGTGGCACGCAGACCGTCGAGGACGCGCCGCATCTCAAGGACGAGCACCTGGCGATCTTTGATTGTGCCAGCACCTGCGGCCCGACCGGCGAGCGGTTCATCGCCGCCGGCGGACACATCCAGATGATGGCCGCCGCCCAGCCCTTCATCTCCGGCGCGATCAGCAAAACCATCAACCTGCCCAGCAGCGCCGAGGTCCAGGACATCAAGGACGCCTACCGCCGCAGTTGGGAGCTGGGCCTCAAGGCCAACGCCCTGTACCGCGACGGCTGCAAGCTCAGCCAGGTTCTTTCTAACAAGGCCGACGCCGACACCGACGACGGCATCGAGGACGAAGAAGCCATCGAAGCGGCCAAGTTGGAGGTGACCGCCGAGGTCGCGGCCGTGGCGGAGGCCGCCGCCGTGGTGGCCGACCGCCAGCCCGTCGAAAAAATCATCGAGCGCATCGTCGAGCGCCCGCTGCGACGCCGCCTCCCAGACACGCGCATGGGCAAGACCCACAAGTTCAACGTCGCCGGCCACGAGGGCTACCTCACCGTCGGGCTCTACGAGGACGGCACCCCCGGCGAACTTTTCATCACTATGGCCAAAGAGGGCTCGACCATCGGCGGGCTGATGGATTCACTGGGCACCGCGATCAGCGTCGCGCTTCAGTACGGCGTGCCGGTCGAGTCCCTGGTCAATAAGTTCACACACCAGCGATTCGAGCCCGCCGGCATCACCCACAACCCCGAGATCCCGTTCGCCAAGAGCCTGGTCGACTACATCTTCCGCTGGCTGGGCATGGAATTCGTCCCGGGATACCGCGCCGCTAACGCCCCGGTTCGCAAGCCCGAGCCCAAGCAGCCCGAACGCGCCGCCACCGAGACCGTCGAAGCAGGCAATGGCAACGGCAACGGCAATGGTCATGGCAACGGCGGGGTCCAGCCGGTCATCCAGCCCGCACCGTCCGCGGCGACCGTGCCCGTCGCCGCCGCCGCAACGGTCGTGGCCCAATCCACACAGACCCTCACCGACGGCCAGCGCTCCGCACTGGTCAGCGCCATGAGCCAGATGCAGACCGACGCCCCGGCGTGTGACGCCTGCGGCACCATCACCGTCCGAAACGGCACCTGTTACAAGTGCCTGAACTGTGGAGCCTCTATGGGCTGCAGTTAATCAACCCGTACCAGGAAGGAAGCAGTGCAAGTGGTAAGTCTTACTCAACCTGTTTGATACAGACGACAACGGACTGATCCCGGCCAACGCATGACGCGAAACGCCGCAAGGCGGGCCGGCCACGACTCTTCCTTCTCCCTCCTCCCCCCTCGGGATCCCCACCACCTGAGGGGGGGTTTTATGCGCCGCCGCCTCACCCCACTAGCAACACCTTTAGGTGTTGGTAATATGTAACAAGGGAGTGTCTCCAAACGGATCTATATTTCTGTGTGAGCCTATGTCAACCGTACGTGATATCGCCAAGCAGACCGGGGTTTCCATCGCCACCGTGTCACGGGTCCTGAACAACCACCCGTCGGTCAGCCCCGAGGTGCGCGAGAAGGTCATGGCCGCGGCCAACGCCCGGCGGTACACCGCCAACGTCGGCAAGCGCGATACCGCCATCATCGCCTACGTCTACACCGGTGAATCATCGTTGGGCTCGCCATTCGATACAGCCCTGCTTGAAGGGGTGTACGACGCACTGACCGACTCGAACTACAATCTGATGGTCGTCGATCTACGCCGATCTCGCCGAAACAACGAGTCCTGCTCGCAGATGTTCCAGAGGCTGGGCGTACGCGGCGCGGTGCTGCGCACGACCCTCGGCAGCAAGACGATCTGCCAGGAGGTCGCCGGGCAGCGGTTCCCCGCCGTGGTGATCGGCGATCGGCACGACGACATCCCTCTGCCCTGTATCTTCAGCGAGTCACGCTCGGCCAGCAAAGAGGCCGTCAATCACTTGATCTCCCTGGGGCACCGGCGGATTGCGATCAGCATCAACATTGTCGAGGACTCCGACCACTCGGACCGCTTGGCCGGATACCACGACGCGATGACCGAGCACGGCCTGAAGACCGATGAAAGATTGATGCTGCGTGTGCCGGCCAACCGGCAGGGCGGAGAGCAGCTGGTCCGCCGTCTTATCACCGCCGTGGACCGGCCGACCGCGATCTATATCACCGACCCCATGGCCGCCGTGGGCGCGATGTACGAGGCATATAAATTAGGGCTCAATATCCCAGGCGATCTGTCGGTGGTCGGTTTCGATGACACCGACTTCCGCTACTCGGTTTTACCTGCGATGACATCCGTCTGCCAGAACGCGGTGAGCCTGGGCACCGAGGCATACCGCGTGTTGTCGCATCGCATCACCGACGACAAGCCGACTTCAAGCCACTCGCCCGCCGCCTGGATTGAGATCCACAACTCGACCGGGTCGGTGCCGAAATAACCCTTACCACCCTTCACCACACACGCGATATCGTGCGCGGCCCCTGCGGCTCGGATAAGATGCCCACATGCACGACAGGCCAAAAGCACAGCCCAATGCTTCGACCGCCGAGGATGGCACGTACGCGGGCAAGTGGGTCGACATCGTGGCCATCCTCATCCTGATACCGGTGCTGCTGCCACTGGTCGTCGTGTTCACACCGTCTTTATATTTTGAATCCGACCCTCGCGCTGTGGGGATATCGTTAGGTGAAACCATCAGCCTCGGCCCTGCGGGATCGGCCTGGCTGGCGGTCGCGTCGGTGGCGATCGCGGCGGCGGCGTTGGCCTTGGCCGTCTGGGCCGGCGCGCGTGTCCGATGGGCGTCGTTTGGGCTGGTGATCGCGGGGATCGTGCCGTGTCTTATCCATATGTCCGACCACTTCACCAGCACACTGCACGGCGGGGCCTGGATCGCCGCCGCGGCCCTGGGGCTGGCGGCCGCACACCTCGCGCAGTTCCCACGCGCCAAGCGGATCATCGTCTCGGCGATGATCGCCATGGCGCTGCCGTTATTTATCCAGGGCGCCTGGTACGTCTACGTCGAGCACCCCGACACGGTCCAATCCTTCCTGGATAACGAGCAACAGAGCATCGAAGCCCGCGGTCTGACCTTCGGCTCACCCGAGCACGCCAAGTACCTCACCCGCTTAAAGGGCAACGACGTGATCGGGGCGGTCGGCATGTCTAACGTCCTCGGCTCCATCGCCGCGGCGATCACGATCATGGGCGTATGCCTCACCACGCTGTGTTGGTGGCGCGGGTTCAGTTGGGCAAGGGTCGTAGCCGTGGCAGTGGTCACGTGCCTGGCTTCCCTGTTGACGGTCTACACCCACTCCAAAGGCGCGTGGCTCGCGTTCATCGCAGCTATGGGATTGGCCTTATGCGTCCCGCTGCTGATCCGGTTTAAGATTCCTATGCGCCGCCCGTTACCTGCGTTGTGTGTGTTGATCGTTTTAGCTGGCGGCCTGGCGGTCTTGTTCCGTGGCGCGGCCGGCCCCCATGACGGGCCGGATGGCGAACGCAGCCTGCTGTTCCGCTTCCACTACTGGCAGGGGGCGGCCCACATACTGATGGGCGACCCGTCCTCTGTAGTGTTCGGGGTCGGGCCCGGCACCTTCAAAGACCGCTACGAGGCCGTCCGCAACCCGATCAGCCCGGAGGTGGTGTCCAGCACGCACAACGTGTTTGTCGATTACGCGGTGATGCTCGGCCTCGGCGGGTTGGCATGGGCCGTCTTGCTGCTGACATGGCTGTGGCAGACGGGCGTCGTGGTTGAAGACAACCACGCTTTGCTATCCCGACGTGACCGCGGCCCGCCATCGATTAAGCCCATCAAACGCTTCGGCTTGCTCGCGGCGGTCGTGTTCGGGACACAGTATTACGTCCAGTTCCCAGGCCTCTACGCGGAGACCGCGTTGCTCTGGCTGGCCGGGACACTCGGCTTCGTCGCAATCGCTGTGTGGATCGTCTACCCGGCGTTGAATAGTGCTGCCGGTGAGTGGACCAACTACGCCCTGGCCCTCGCGGCGGCCTTGTTGCTGCTGCACGCCCAGATTGAGATGACCTTCTTCTGGACCTCCGCCGCCGCTTTCGTGTGGGTTGTCGCAGGCACCGCGTCGGCCAAGCGCGTGGACAGGCCGTCAAGAGTAGCCGGAAAACGCTTGTTGGTCCGCAGCATCCCCGCCGTTTGTATGCTGCTGTTAGCCACTACGCTGGCATTTACTTTTGCCGAGCCGATGACACGCCACCAGGCCCACCTCGCCAGCGCCGCCCGGCTGCTTCGCATCGGGGGCCCACCCGCGGCACTCGATGAGTTGGACCGGGCCGCGGCCGTGATCGACAACGACCCGACCACCACGCGCTGGCGTGTCAGGTTGCGCCAAGAGATCGCGTCGGCACTGACAGAAAACGGCCGCCCCGATGCCGCCCACCAATTCCTCGATGACGCATGGGCCGTGTTGGATCAAACCGAACAAGCGGGCCTGACCGGGTTAAGCGAAGCAAGGCGGCGAGGTGCCGCGGCGCAAAGCGCTTACTACATCACTGGCGACCGGCAATGGCTCGCGAGAGCTGAGACAGCTTTCAGCCGCGCGGCCGAGTTGAGTCCCAACGGCTTAAGCGATCACGTCCGGCTAGCGGATATCCGCTGGCAACTCGGCGCGTTCGCCTCCGCACAGACAACCTACCACCGGGCGCTACAGATCAGCGATCAATTCTACCTGGACCCCGATGTCCAACTCCCGGACGACGAGCGGACCCGGATCACCGCCCGGCTTGCGGGTGACCAGGAATAAACATGTGA
>JAJDCV010000260.1 GCA_029260675.1 Phycisphaeraceae bacterium | reverse complement strand
GCCCGTCATCGCCTGGCTCGCGACTCAGCAGCACCAACGGGTAAGCGTGGCGCACGGTGGTCGGTTCACGGAACGCGTGCATCAGCGCGGGCAGATGCTCCGCTCCAGGCGGCGGGATCGGTGGATCACCCCCGGGCGCTTCATGATGCCAGCGGCGCAGTTCCTGGAGCTGCTCGTCGGTCAGCGCGGCTTGGCCATCGGTGTACAACGGCATCACAAGCGGCGGCACAGGCCGTGCCTGGCTCTCGGCCGGGGAATCGATTCGGGTCGATGGCTCAGTGGCTTTCATAGCTTATTCAGATCATGAAGTGATCGATCGCTTGTTCCAGGCCGCGCATCTTGTCTTCCGTGGGCATCTCAAGGCCCTGTTTCATGAATTCGTCGTAGCACGGTCGGCTCTGGTCCTGGAAGAACAGGCCAATGGGGATCACATCGTCGCGTTCGACCACCTGCATGGCGGCGCCGTGGTTCGAGGGATCATGCTCCTGCTGGTTCGGGAAGACTTTGGCCACCTCGGGATCAAGCTGAATCCCGTTTTCATGCGTCAGCAGGGGTGTCAGGGCCGGGTCCTGCTGAAGCTTTTCAAAGACCTGCCCGGTGAACTGAGGGCAGCGCTGGAGGATGTGCACGAAGCTCGTGCCCCTGTGCTCGCTGGCCTTGCAGAGCGTGGCGTAAAGGTGCGGCAGATTCCAGTCCACCGTCCGGGCGACGAACGAGACATTGGTGAACCCCAGCGTGACCGTGGTGGGATCCAGATGCGGGATCCACGCGCCTTCGGGGTGGGTGTTCGTGCGGAAGCCGCAATGCGTCGTGGGCGAGGTCTGCATTTTCGTCAGGCCGTAGATGTTGTTATCGAACAGCATCACGACCATGTCCATGTTGTAGCGGATAGCGTGGATCCAGTGCCCCGCTCCGATCGAGCAGCAATCGCCGTCCCCCGTGGCAACCCAGACGGTCAGGTCCGGCCTACGGGCCTTGATCCCGCAGGCGACCGGCAATGCCCGGCCGTGCAGGCCATGGAACCCGTAGGTTTTCATGTAGTGCGGGAAACGGCTCGAACAGCCGATCCCTGAAACGCAAACCGTTTTTTCAGGCGGCAACTGCTTGTCACGACAGATCCGCTGCACCGCCGACAGCACACCAAAATCCCCGCAACCCGGGCACCAGCGTGCCTCACCTCCCTCATAATCCTCGAAGGTGAAATACCGGGGCAGGACGTCCAGCGACCAATCTTTCTTCAACCCAAACATATCGTGGCTCCAAGGTCAGGCTTGCGGAAAGCGGTACGGTGATTAGACGACCTCGAGGTTCGCTAACCGTTCCAACAGGACATCATGAATCTGACGCGGTGAAAGCGGATGCCCCGGCGTGATCGACCAGTAGTCGATCTCCCCGCCTATCCGCTCGCGAAGCAGCAGCGCCAACTGCGACGGACGGCCCGGTTGTATCCCGCCCGCCATCTTCAGCCCCTCCGGCGGGTCCGAGTAACTGATCTCGACGGTCATCACCCGTTTGAATCTGGAGAACATCTCTTTTAATCCCGGTTCCATCGGCGAAAGGAAACGCAGGTGCACCGACGAGACCCGCTGACCCTCGGCACGGGCCCGATCAACCGCTTCTTCGATCGCCCCCAGCGTCGAGCCCCAGCCCACCACCAGCAGATCGCCCTGATCATCGCCGTGAATCTTCGGCGGTTTGAGGGTGGACCGAAGGGCCGCCAGCTTACGGCTGCGCATCTCGCAACCGAGCTGATGGCTGTGGGAGTCGTAGGCGACCTTGCTCTGGCGTGTGTGGGTCAACCCGGTGAGGACGTACTCCCCGCCACGCTGGCCGGGGATCGGCCGCGGTGACAACCCGGTTTCCGCGTCCCAGTCGTAGGGGCACACGCCGTCTTGCCAGGGCGACTGATCGATCGGCGGCGCCAGCCAGTCCTCGGTGACCTGAGGCCGGGGGATCGGCTGCACACCACTGGCCAGGTTCGCATCGGTTAGCAGGATGACCGGGGTACGGAACGCCTCGGCGATCTTGCGGGCGGTGACGGTCAGTTCCAGACACTCTTCAATCGTCGCCGCGGCGAGCACCGGCTTGGGTGCGTCGCCCGGCTCACCGTGTATCGCGGCCAGCAGATCGCCCTGCTCGACCTTGGTTGGCAAGCCCGTCGAAGGCGAACCGCGCTGAACGTCGATGATCACCAGCGGAATCTCCGTCATAACCGCCAGCGCGATGAGTTCGGTTTTCAGCGCCAGTCCCGGCCCAGAGGTAATCGTACATGCGGTTTTCCCGGCGTACGAACAGCCGATGGCGAAGCCGATTGCCGCGATCTCGTCCTCCGCCTGGTGTACGATCCCGCCGACTTTCTTGAACGTACTCGCCAGGTACTGCGACGCGGATGTCGCCGGGGTGATCGGGTACATCGACACCACTTCGATGCCCGCCGCCATCACGCCCAGGCCCAAGGCCTGGTTCCCGTTCAACACCAGCAGCGAGGAGTCCACCTGCATCGGCGGCACGCGGTAGGCTTCCTCAAGCCGCTCGCGCGCGAACGTGACCCCGGCGTGGAGCAGCGCCTGGTTCTGCGTCACCACTTTTTCGCCTTTACGGCCAAAGATCGCGGCGATTTCTTGTTCTGCCAGTGTCGCGTCCCGCTGATAAATCCAGCACAGCATCCCCAGCACGAACATGTTCTTGCCCAGCCTTGGGTTGGACGTGTGCTCCATGCACGCCTGCTCCATAGGCAACTCGTGCACGATGTAGCCGTTCTGCTTGAATTGCTCTAAGGCTTCGTTGTAGGCCCGGCGAACTTCCGGGCTGGGGTCGTCACGCCACTTGCTCTCCAACAGCAACACGGTCCCCTTGCTGAAGGCACGCTGCTCCACCCGGCCGTAGAGCACCTGCTCGTTCAAGGCCACCACCAGGTCGGCTTCGTCGCCCATATTCGTCATCGCTTTTGAACCGAAGCGGATACGGATGCCGCTGGCCCCGGCTCGGGAACGCGCGGGCGGTTTGATCTCAGCAGGGATG
>JAJDCV010000259.1 GCA_029260675.1 Phycisphaeraceae bacterium | reverse complement strand
GATGGCGGCCGCGTTCGGGTTAGCGGGCTACTACGAGCAGAGATAAATCAATGGATCGTATCAATCTCATCCCGGAAAGTCGGCAACTGGCCAGGCGTCGTCGGGTCAGGTGCCGCGTCTGGGTCGTCTCGGCCGTTGGGTATACCGCCCTGGTTGTTGCGGCCTGTATAGTGTTTCGGGGTCTGAGCACAAACAAGGACACGACCACGCTGGGTGAGGAACTCGCGGGGATCGACGCCGAGTTGGCGCAGATAGAACAGGAACAAAGCCAGCTCAAGCCCGAGCTCGCTGATCAGAGGTTGATCCTTGCGTCCGGGCGATCGATCACCGATCAGCCTGACTGGAGCCTGTTGTTATCTTACCTGGCCGACGAAGTCCTGGGGGATTCGGTCACACTCAGCGGATGCACCCTCGCCCCTGTGGCTGGCTCGGACGAAACGGATAGCTCGGAACAGGTGTCGGTCATATTGACACTCAACGGGCACGCCAAGACCACGCCGGCGGTCTCGCAGTTTGTCCTGCGGCTGGAAGAGCTGGGGTTGTTTGACCGGGTCTCACTGGCACGCACGAATCGTGAACCCTTCCTGGACGGGCAGGCCATTGCTTTTGAAGCGCAATGCCTGATGAGTAGCGCAGGGGGGCGCCGCCATGAATAACAAGACAGCTTCAATTACTCGTTGGTGGCGGATCGACGCGGCGGGTTTCGGTGCGTTTGTGCTTATCACGGGGTTGGCGTACCTGGTGTTAATCCGTCCGGTGTGGTTGGTGCAAGCGGAGTCAGACCGGCTGGTCCCGCAGATGTCCCAGAAACAGGAGTCACTGCGTGACGCCCGTGCGTCATTGGCCGAGTTACGTAAAGACTTGGATGATACCCGGGCCGAGTTGCAGGACCTGCCGCTCCGGCTTGAGTCGTCGACACAGGTGAACAGCCGGCTGGCAACCCTCGCGGACCTCGCGGCCCACGCGGGGCTTGAGGTGCACCAGATGCTGCCCAACCAGTCCCGCAACGGTGAACGGTACGACACCGTCCCGATCAAGCTTTCCGGCTCGGGTGATTACCGCAAGGTGACGTTGTTCATGCGTGACGTCCACGAGCATTTTGCCGATATCGCCATCGTGGGGTTCAGCCTGTCCGCGGGCAATGCCCCGCAGGGCCAGGCACAGTTCGATATCGGACTAGCCTGGTACACGGTGCCGGCGCTTGGGTATGTCGAAAATTAACCCAACCGGTGCTTGACCCGGCCGACGTTATATCGTTCGCTTGGTCCATGAAGACATCCAGGGAAAGAACCATCTTGATCACGGTGTTGGGTGTGGCGGGCCTTGGCCTGCTCGCGGACCGGGTGATTATCGGCTCAGACGTGACAGGGCCCGCCCAGTCATCCGCCGGTGTGGTGGACGGTTTCGACGCAGACCCCTCCCAGCAGGCCGCCCCCTCTGCGACCGAACTTCTCAACGCGATCGTTCGGGGCCCACAAGACACCGTATCCTCGCCCAGTCAGGGGCCGTCGCTCGCCGAGCGCCTTCGCTTGGTCACGAGCCCGTCCGCTGACACGAACCCCACCCAGACCCGTAACGCGTTCACTCCCGCCCCCGGGTGGGCAACGTTGCCCTCGGATTCAAGCGAGGTGACCGATAACCAGGCACGGCTTGCCGCCGAGGCTTTCCGCAGCAGCCACGTACTCGACGCCGTGTTTGTATCCGGTAATATCCGTTACGCGGTCATCGCGGGCCAGACCCTCTCCGTGGGCCAGGAACTCGACGGCTACCGACTGGTGGAGGTGCAGGAGCGTACCGCGGTCTTCCAGGCCCGGGGCGTACGGGTGGAAGTGGTGATCAAATCCGATTACCAGTCGTCATAGGCGATATATCCAATACAGTTTCACAACATTGATTTATAGCGGCGCCGGCACTTAGGCCGGTGCATTTTTGTGTCGATAGCAGGGAATGACAGCACCCCGGCCGAGGAGCCGATGAAACCGGATTCTGATCCAGGAGATACTTCAATGCAAGCCGTACGAAAGACCGAACGTCGCTCCCCTTGGGGATTCAGCCTGATCGAGTTGGTGATCGTCGTGGTGATTATCGGGATCATCGGCGCCATCGCCGTGCCCCGCATGAGCCGTGGTGCCAAGGGCGCTTCCGACTCCGCTGTCTCGGCAAACCTGACCGTCCTGCGCAACGCGCTGGACCTGTACTCGACTGAGCACGGCGGGGCGTACCCGACGTTCGCTAACATGCCAAACGCCCTGCTGCAGTACACCGACAGCACCGCCGCTGCCACACCCGGCGCGAAATCTGCGACCAACATCTACGGGCCCTACATCCGTGCGATCCCCAAGCTCCCGGTCGGCGCGAACAAGGGCCTGGCGACCTTTACCGCCACCGCCCCCACGGCGACCGCGGCCGCCGCGGGCTGGTACTACGACGACGCCACCGGCACGTTCAAGGCCAACTGCAAGGACTCCGAGGTCGACGACTCCAGCGTGAAGTACAACGCTTATTGATAACGGGGCGGAGGGGCGTCGGACGCCGCACCCGAGTCGGCCTGTGGATGAGGGGTTGGAAGTTTTCCCATGAGTCGGACTCCCAATCGTAGTCACGCCCGAGACGCCGCGGGATTCAGCCTGATCGAGTTGGTGATCGTCGTGGTCATCATCGGGATCATCGGGGCGATCGCCGTCCCGCGGATGAGCCGGGGCGCCAAGGGCGCCGCCGACTCGGCCCTGGCAGGTGACCTTCGGGTGATGCGTGACGCGCTGGAATTGTTCGCCGTCGAGCACGGCGGGCTCTACCCCGCGGGCGCGGACATCGATGCGTCCTTGCTGGCGTACTCGGGCGTCCGGATCGATGACCTCAACGCCACCAAGACCGCGACCCAGATCTACGGCCCATACCTGCGTGCGATCCCCAAGCTCCCGGTCGGGGCCAACAAGGGACAGGCGGGCTTCACCGGCACGGCACCGACTGCGACCGTGACCGGCGGCGGCTGGTACTACAACGAAACCACCGGGCAGGTCCTGGCGAACTGTAAGGATTCAGAAACCGACGACGCGGGTGTGCCCTACAACACCTACTAATAAGACACTACCGGCCGAGGCATGGTCAGCGTCACCGAGACAGACAGACACCGCCCGGCAGGCCGACCAAGCATGCCGGGCGGGTTCTCGTTTTACCCCGGCATCGTGATGAATGGAACACCGGATTGATCAAACACACCGACACCAACACGCTCGCTCCGCACCACGGCTTCAGCCTGATCGAGCTGGTGATCGTGGTGGTCATCATCGGGATCGTCGGCGCCGTCGCCATCCCCAGGATGAGCCGGGGCAGCGAGGGCGCGTCGGTGTCGGCGTTGACCGGGAACCTGGCGGTATTGAACAAAGCCGTCGACCTCTACGCCACGGAGCACGGCGGGGCTTTCCCACGCGCCGCGAACATCACTACGCAACTTACCACCCAGACCAACGACCAGGGCGACGCCCCGACCGGCACGGTGGGTGAGGTGCCGTACGGCCCGTATATCCGGACAATCCCGCCGCTGCCGATCGGTGAGAAGAAGGGCAACACCGGGATCGCCACCGCCGACGGCGCGGGGGTCGGGTGGATCTACCTACCGGCCCGAGGGCTGATACGCCCGAACCTCACCAAGGCCGGCGGCACCATCGATGAGCCGCTGGTCACCGCGGTTATTAATGGCAGTAACCTGATTCGCGACGACCTGGCCGGGCCGTAACCATGAACACACACACGCACAACCCGATCGTGGTTCAAGGCCGGCGGCACACGGCCGGGTTCAGCCTGATCGAACTGGTGCTGGTGCTGACGATCATCTCGGTGCTTGCTGCGATTGCCGTGCCGCGCTACGCCGGTGCCCTGGCGCGATACCGCGCGGATGCCGCGGCACGACGGGTCGTTGCCGATCTCGATTATGCGCGACAACTCGCGCGGTCGTCCAGCACAAGTGTCACGGTCGTGTTCAAGCAGGTATCTGACTGCGTTACATTGCAAGGCGTGCCCAGCCTGAATGACCCCGCTTTGGAATGGGGGACCGACCTATCCGCCGCGCCGTACGGGGCCGACCTGGGTGTGGTGTCCTTTACCGGTACGAAAGTGGTGTTCGATGGCTACGGCTA
>JAJDCV010000258.1 GCA_029260675.1 Phycisphaeraceae bacterium | reverse complement strand
GTCGCCGGCGATGCGGTTGGTGCGGATGGTGCCGCAGCCGGTGCAGCGATGGATCAGTGCCCACTCGCCGTCGCCGTGTACGTCGATCCCGAGCGGTTCCATGGCGGAGCGGCAGCCGCAGGCGCGGTCGCCGGGTGAATGGTCGACGTGGCGGGACCACAGGCAGCAGGGGCAGTGGTTGCGGTGGCGTGTGCCGAACGATCCGGAACGGGCGTCTGTGCCGCATCGGATACAGCGGAACCCTTCTGAGTGTTGTTTGCTTCGTCGAGACATAGAGGTAGCAACCCGGTCGGCTGATCGGCACGGCAGAAAAACTGCGTGAGGCTATCAGCCGACGAGACAACGGTCGGTGGTCAGTCTCTTAGTTGTCTTGGGTATCAGCTCGGCCGCACGGTCGCCTTGGAGACGTCGGCGCATGATAACCCGCGTTCGGAAGAACGGGGCGCGGCTCGGGCTGTTTAGAGGACGGTTGCCATACGGGCGTCATAATACGCCAAGGCTGTGGGCGGCGTCAAGAAAAATCGGTTGATTAGCGGGCGGCTGGCCCGGGCGGGTGGCGTGACGGTAAACTTGTCACGCCAAAGTCACCCCCCAGGAGCCACGCCGATGCCGACCGCGATGCCCACACGGACCTTTGTATCTGATGATCTGGACCCGTCGGATTGGGGGCAGTTGGAGCCGCTGTATCGGGGTCTGCTGGATAGGCCGATCGGTTCGCCGGAGGGTTTGAGGCAGTGGCTGGCGGATTTTTCTGAGTTGTCGGCGGTGGTGTCGGAGTACGGGTCGCGCAAGAACATCGACTCGGCCTGCCACACGGACGACGAGGAGATCGAGAAGGCGTACCTGCACTTCGTCGAGCAGATCGCGCCGAAGATCAAGCCGGTGTACTTCGAATTGCAGAAGAAGTTTTTGGCGGCCCCGAGTCATGCCGAGCTGGACGCCCAGCGGTTCGGGGTGCTGATCCGTGAATGGCGTTCGGGGGTGGAGTTGTTCCGCCCGGAGAACGTGCCGCTGCAGACCGAGGTCGCCAAGCTCAACAACGAATACGACAAGACGATCGGTGCGATGACGGTCGAGTTTGACGGGCAGACGCTGACGCTGCAGCAGTTGTCACGTTACCTGGAGGAGCCAGATCGGGAGACGCGCGAGCAGGCCTGGCGTCTGAGTGCGGACCGTCGGCTGATGGATCGGGAGAAGTTTGATGGGGTGTTTGACCAGATGCTTGGGCTACGTAAGCAGATGGCTGAGCATGCCGGTCTGGCGGACTACCGGGCGTACATGTGGAAGGCGATGGACCGTTTTGATTACACGCCGCAGCACTGCCACGACTTCGCGGACGCGGTCGAGCGGGTTTGTTTGCCGGTGGTGGACAAGCTGGATGCGCAGCGTTGTGAATCGCTGGGTTTGGAGGCGCTTCGGCCGTGGGATCTGAGCGTGGACGTGAAGAGCCGTGGGCCGCTTCGGCCTTTTGATCGGGATGCGCCGCAGGAATTGGTGGACAAGTCGGCGGAGGTGTTTCGTCGGGTCGATCCGGGGTTGGGCGAAGACTTTTCGACGATGAAGATGGGGCGTAACCTGGACCTTGAGAGCCGCAAGGGCAAGCGGGCCGGGGGTTTTCAGAGCTCGCTGCAGGAGAGTTGTGAGCCGTTCATTTTTATGAACGCGGCGGGGCTGGACAGCGATGTCCGGACGATGCTGCACGAGGCGGGTCATGCGTTTCACTTCATCTGGGCGGCGGCGGACGAGCCGTTGATGTTCCTGCGTCACGCGCCGATGGAGTTTTGCGAGGTCGCGAGCATGTCGATGGAGTTGATCGGCCTGGACCACTACGGGGTCTTCTATCCTGACGATGCGGAGCGGGCCCGGGCTACTCGGGGGCTGCTCGAAGGGATCATCACGATCCTGCCGTGGATCGCGACGATTGATTCGTTTCAGCACTGGCTGTACACCCACCCCGGGCACACAGTGGGTCAGCGCACGGAGGCGTGGGTAGGTATTTTGGACAGGTTCGGTCGTTCACATGTTGACTGGTCGGGGTTGGATGGTGCGCGTGCGTCGATGTGGCAGAAGCAGTTGCACCTGTTCCACGTGCCGTTTTACTACATCGAGTATGGGATCGCGCAGCTCGGGGCGTTGCAGTTGTGGCTGGCGTACCGAGAAGACCCGGTCAAGGCGTTGTCGGCGTACCGTGGAGCGCTGCGGCTTGGCGGCAAGCGGCCGCTGCCCGAGCTATTTGAGGCGGCGGGTCTGCGGTTTGATTTTACCGAGGCGACGCTATCGCCGTTGATGGCGGCGGTGGGTGAGGCGTTGGACAAGCTTCCCGAGTAGTTAATTCACGCGACAAGTCGCGGCGCGTCATAAGGGCGTTGGGTAAGTCGGGTCGGCGCTGAGTGTCTGGGCGTGTTTATGGTTGAGGCGCGTCGTCTTCATTCGCGGGGGCTGGGGGTGTTTGTTGCAATTCGATCAGCTGCTCGGTTAGGGCCCGGCCACGGTGGTCGATGGCGTCGGGGTGTTCGGAGTTGATCTTGTCGATCAGTTTTTTTGCGTCGTCGTAGTTGCCTTCGGTCCAGTGGTGGATGGCGAGGTAGTAGGTGGCGTAGGCCCCGACGTTCACGCCGTCGCCGTAGTAGCAGTCGGGGAAATCGTTCATCGCCTGGGTGAGGTAGTCGACTTTTTCGGGTCCCTGTGACATCTGCCCGAGGTAGAGGATCGCGCAGCCGGTGCGGTTGAGGTCGGGGTATTCGTTGACGAGTTTTTCGAGTGCGGCGACGGCGCCGGGGCTGCGCCAGTCCTTGTTGGCGGTCTGGTAGAGCTGCTCGACTTCGCCTAGGACTTCGGGGCTGTACTTGCCGCGGTCCTGTCGCATCCGGATCCGGGCGGCGGCCTTGGCGTTGTCACGGCGTTGCTGGTTGCGTGCTTGCTCGATCAGGGGGAGCGCTTGCTCTTCGAGTTCAGTGAGGCGGCGCTCCAGGTCGGCGACCCGTTCGGTGAGTTCGGCGATCTGTTCATCTTTGTCGGGTTGTGAGTCCTGGGCCTTGGCCGGGGTGGCGCAGGTGAACAGGACGGCGGCCAGCAGTGTGGCGGTCGTGGCGGTCGGGGTACGCATGGCGGCGCTCCTTGTATGGGTATTAAGCGGGCATCCTATCCGGAGTTATTTCATCGCTCACATGATCCCATTGATGCCCATTGGGGGCTATCCATGAACCTGGGAGACTTCCCAGGGCTCTTCGTTACCTACAACCTAGACGTAGCCGGTCGGTTGAGGGTTCAATCTTTTTTAGAAGTGTGGGTCAGGCGAGTTGTTTTTTGAGGGATTCGACGGCGGCCATGCCGTCTTCGGTGACGCGCCAGCCCGGGGCGTTTGGGTTTTCCGAGGGGGTAACCCAGCCTTGTTCCCGAGCGTAGGCGGTGAGTTCGCCGGCGTAGCAGCGGGCCAGGCGGTGCGTGATGGGGGGGAGTTTTTCCCAGTCCAGTTGGTCCCGTGCGATGCGGGCGGTTTCGCGCCAGTCGGCGAGGGATTCGCTAAAGGAGTTGATACTCATCGGGCCGTCGAGGTAGTTGATCAGGGCGTCGACCATGGCCTTGGCGTTCTGGCTTTGTATGTCCTGGGGGATCAGGCCGAGCAGGTCCTGGGGGGTGAGGCAGAAGCGGGCGATGCGGTCGTCGTCCATCGGGCCGTTGCGTAGCAGGGCGCCGAGGACGTCCACGAGCATGGCGTCGCGTTGGCGTGTGTCGTGCCAGAAGCTTTCGGCGGGGGTGGTAGTCATGGGGTTGCTGCGAGCGGGGTTATCACAGAGAGCACACTGAGGCAAGGAGAAACAGAGCCTATTTATCTTCGGGGTAACACGCGGATCTGCGATCCGCCGCTAAACAATAAGGCAAGGCATCGATCGGGTTACGAAATACCGTCTAGTCCTCGTCTTCTTCCTCTTCTTCGTCCTCCTCCTCTTCGCCTTCATCTTCACCTTCTTCGTACTCGTCGACCTCATCTTCGTATTCGTCGTCGGCTTCTTCTTCCTCTTCCTCCTCGTACTCTTCTTCTTCGTCTTCTACTTCTGTGCCGGCGTCTTCTTCGTAGACATCTTCCTCTTCTTCGAGTTCATCTTCGTCTTCGGGGGGTGCGATGCCTGCGGCGTCGGCCTCGGCCTGGGCTTTCATGGCGGCCCATTCCTCGGCGGTGATGGTGACTTCGCGGGCCTGTGATCCCTTGTATTCCCCGATCAGGCCGGCGGCGGCGATCTGTTCGATCAGGCGCGACGAGCGGGAGTACCCGATGGTCAGGCGGCGTTGAAGCAGGGAGACGCTGCCTCGCTGGGTTTCGATGACGATGTCAACCGCCTGGTTGAATAGCGGGTCGCGTTCCATCGGTTCGCCGTCGTCAGACGCGGAGCCGGCGGTCTTGATCTGCACGAGCGAGGGCTCGAAGTTCTGCTGGGCGATTGTTTTGAGGAACTTGACGGTCTTACGGACCTCGCCGTCGTCGACGAGGGTGCCCTGCGACCGGATGAGTTTGCTTGAGCGCGGCGAGAGGAAGAGCATGTCGCCCTGGCCGAGCAGCAGCTCGCCGCCCTTCTGGTCCAGGACGATGCGCGAGTCCATCCCCGAGGCGACCTTGAACGCGACCCGGCAGGGCATGTTGGACTTGATCGGGCCGGTGACGACGTTGGCCTGCGGGCGTTGGGTCGCGAGGATCAGGTGGATGCCGACGGCTCGGGCCTTCTGGGAGATCCGCACGATCGAGCTTTCGACTTCCTTGTTAGTAATCATCAGGTCGGCGAGTTCGTCGATGACGAAGACCATGTAGGGCAGCTTCTTGGGGATGCGAGCTTCTTCTTCCTCGTTGGCGGGCTCCATGCGTTCCTTGAGCTCTTCCCAACCCAAGTCGTTGTAGCTGCCCAGGTCTCGGACGCCGGCCTCGGCGAGCAGCTCGTAGCGCTCGTCCATCTTGGTGACGGCCCATTCGAGGATCGCGGCGGCCTTGCTCATCTCGGTGACGACCGGGCACATCAGGTGGGGGATGTTCTTAAACATCGCCATCTCGACCATCTTCGGGTCGACCAGCACGAGCTTGAGTTCATCCGGGCGTTTGGTGAACAGGAAGCTCATGATGATGGAGTTCATGCACACGCTCTTGCCCGAGCCGGTGGTGCCGGCGATCAGCATGTGGGGCATGGTGGTGAGGTCCTGGACCAACGGGTTGCCGCTGGCGTCTTTGCCCAGGAACATCGGGAGCTTCATCTTGTGGAAGCTGTCGCCGGGGTTGCTCATCAGCTCCTTGAGGCGGACGCGCTCTTTCTTGAGATTCGGCACCTCGATCCCGACGGTGTCCTTCCCGCCGGTGTTCGGGACGATGCGGATGTTCTGGGCCTTGAGCGCGCGGGCGAGGTCGGAGTCAACGGCGCTGAGGCGAGAGACCTTGGTGCCGGGTGCCAGGCGGACCTCGAAGAGGGTGATGACCGGGCCGGAGTCGATCCCGACGACCTCGCCCTCGATCCGGTACTGCTGCAGCGCGGCTTCGAGTTTCATCGCCTGGTCGCGGACGATGCGTTCCATCTCTTCGGTGAAGTCGGTTTCGGGCTCCAGGAGGATATCCATCCCCGGGAACTCGTAGCCGGACAGGTCGACCTCGCGTGGGGGCGGTGGCTTGATGGTGCCGGGTTTGGGCGCGAAATTGATCGGGAGCTGCTGCATCTTTTTCCGCAGCTCCTCGGTGGAGAAGTTTTTCTTCTGCTGTTTGTATGCACCGGGAGCGCCGGGCTCTTCTTCCTCCTCCTCCTCTTCGTATTCTTCTTCGTCTTCCCCTTCTTCTTCGTACTCTTCTTCCTTGTACTCGTCCTCTTCGTATTCGGGCTCATCTTCCAGGCCGAAGGATTGGGTTGCGCCCAGGCCGCCGGCGTCTTCGTCGATGGCGGTTTCGGCATCCTTTCGGCGTCGGCGTGCGTTGCCGGATTTACGCGACGGCTTGGTTTCTACTTCATCGCCGCCCCGGCCCCAGGGCATGGAGATCCCGGGGAGTCGGCCGGCAAACTGCGGGACGCGGAAGTTCGGCATCTGCAGGTGGGTCAGCTTGAGGAGCCAGGCGCCCAGGGCCTTGGGTGCCGCCAGGACGAAGCGGTCGGCGGAGAGGACCGCACCG
>JAJDCV010000257.1 GCA_029260675.1 Phycisphaeraceae bacterium | reverse complement strand
ACCCAGGGGACCATCTTCAGGAACGGGTACGCCTCGGCGGTGAGGTCCAGCGACCAACGCTTGTCCGGATCCGGTTCGGTCTGCCACTGGTCAGGGGCTTGCTCGGTTGATGATAAGGTCG
The DNA here is from genome assembly GCA_029260675.1 of Phycisphaeraceae bacterium. GTDB lineage: Bacteria > Planctomycetota > Phycisphaerae > Phycisphaerales > Phycisphaeraceae > JAJRRS01. The sequence continues at coordinate 2,748 of JAJDCV010000257.1, read as the reverse complement.
AGGGTGAAGCCTCTTCGGTGGGGCTTGAGGTTGCGCCGCCATCCAACGTGATGGCCTCGGGCCGGGCCACGGATTTTGCCGCGACCTGGGTATCCAACTGCTCGGATTGATAGGCCCCGCTGTCCCCTTGTGACGCGTCCTCGTCGTGTGAGGTGGCGAACAAGTCTTCGACGCTCTTGCGCGACTCGGCGATCTCGATTTCCTTAGCGAGCCTGGCTTCCTGGGCGGCGCGGGCCATCTGCTTGCGGCGCTGCTTGCGGGACATCGTGCCCTTGCCGCGGTGGCCGTTTGAGTCGCCGTTGTCGTTCTTGTTGCCGTGATAGCCGTTGTCGGCGTCGGCTGGGATATCCAGCCCGCCGGGCACGCCGCCGCCACCGGTGTGGTCTACCTGGTCGGCGTGGTCAAACGAATCGAACCGGTCGTTGCCCGCTCCGACCAGGGCTTCTTTGCGTTTGGGTGATTTATGCATCGAGCCGACGAGGGTGTGGACCTTGAGGTCGCTCGCCTGGGCCCCGATGTGGTCGGAGTCGTGATTTCGGTTGGGGACGGACTGGATCCGGCCACAACGCGGGCACTTGACCTGCTTGCCCTGGGTTCCCTCGGGGACCTTGACACGGGAACGGCAGTCTTGACAGCGGAATCGGATAGGCATCGCCTGGCCTCCGTGCGTGTGCGGGGCGTCGGCGACCTTGCCAACGCAGGCCCGGCGACGGCGTCCATCCGGGGAGCCGTGCGCAGCCTGAGCCTACCGGTGCTATCGGTCTAGAGCCCGACGATACTAAAACCGGCGTCCACGTGGATGTTCTCACCGGTCACACCGCTGGAGAGATCGCTGAGCAGATACAGGGCGGTGTCCCCGACCTCTTCGCCGGTTATGTTCCGCTTCATAGCGGCTTTACGTTCCTGGTGGTCGAACATCTCGCTGATCCCGCCGACCGCGGAAGCGGCCAGGGTCCGCAGGGGGCCGCCGGAGATGGTGTTGACCCGGATGTTCTTCTCGCCCAGGTCGTAGGCCAGGTATTTGGCGGTGTGTTCCAAGGCCGCCTTGGCGACACCCATGACGTTGTAGCCGGGGACGACCTTCTCGCCGCCGTAGTAGCTCATCGCCAGCATCGCCCCGCCGTTGGGCATGATCTTGACCGCCCGCTGGCCCATCGCCAGGAGGGTGTAGGCGCTGATGTCCAGGGCCTGGGTGTAGGCCTCTCGGGTGGTGGTGTAGAAGTTGCCGACCTTGAGGTACTCCCGGTCCGCGTAGGCGATCGAGTGGACGATGAAGTCGATCGTGCCGAAGTCTTTCTCGATCTTCTCGAAAACGGCGTCCAGGTCTTCATCCTTGGAGGCGTCGCACGGTGCCAGCCAGGGGTCTTTCACGCCCAGCTCCTCGACCGCCATCCGGCAGCGGCGTTCCATCTTGCCCTTGGGGTCCGGCAGGTGGGTGAACCCGCAGGTCGCGCCGTGCTCGATCATGCACTTGGTGATATAGGTCGCATAACTGCGGTCGTTAGCGATCCCGAAAACAATGCCCTTCTTGCCGTCCATCAGGCCCATGGTGGGTGCTCCTGTTGTGTGTGTAGATTAGCTTGAAGTGTAGTAAAAAAGCCCACGTTCGACGAACGTGGGCTTTGGGGGGTCTTCTTTGATCCGCTGGTTTAGCGGTAGAATTCGACGATCAGGTTCAGCGACATCGCCGCAGCAACGCCAACCCGCCAAGCCCAAGCAACGCCACCGTCCCAGGCTCCGGCAGAATGTCATTGGTTTCGGTATCACTTAGCTCGGGGGAAAAAACGACCGGCTCTAAAAGATATGAATAATCAATAACTTCCCGCTCATATGTTGGGGGATAAAGTAACCAATATTCATAGGTGGTTTGGTAGGCTGCCCACGATACAGCCGCCGAGGCTTCGGTATCAATCTCAATCTGACCCCTAGCGACCGTGCCGACCAGATCGACGCGTTGACGGTCTTCGGTGAGTGAGATCAGGCTCCAGGCCCCTATGGCGTCGTCGGAGAGCGTGACCCTGCCGATCGAGAAGGTGCCGACATCGGTCAGGGCCGTGTTGTAGAACGACACGGACAGCCTCGAAGTAGAAAGTTCGGCTTCACTGCCTTTGCTTCTGTCGATGTCGCCCGCTCCGCCCGCGATGTTCCCGCCCGGGACGCCGACGTAGGTGTCGAACTCAAGGTCAGGTGCGATGCTGAAGAAATCCGACGGTACCGGGCCATCGCCCCCCAGGGATGCTTGGTAGATCGAACCGGCCGAGAGGTCCAGCAACAACGCGGCACTGGTCCAGTCGCTGTCAGGGGTCGTCATCAGCAGGTCGAAGGTATTAAAGCCCGTAAGCACGTCGGTGCTGTCCACGGGGACGATTTTCACGTTATTTGGTTGTTGCAGGAATACCCAGAGCAGGGCTGGCCAAGCCAGCGATCAGGGCAGCAGCGGCGATTTTTGATGAGCGGGTCATTTTTGTTCCCTTCGGATGGTGTGCAAGGCAGGTTGCCTATCTTATCGGTCATTGGTCGGATTTGGGCACAAATAATTAGTTTAAACGCGACCGGGTTAGCCCGCCGTTTATCAGCAGACCTATGGCCGCTGAGAAGAGCAAGAGACCGGTGGGTTCGGGTACCGTAGCCGAGGCCGCCGGTGGGGTTCCCGCGTTCCAGTTGCCCAAGACAGCGTTCAGGTCATCGATCCCGACAAACTTGTCACCGCTGGGATCACCCAAAGACCAAATGCCAGCAGTCGCAACA
>JAJDCV010000256.1 GCA_029260675.1 Phycisphaeraceae bacterium | reverse complement strand
AGAAGTTCACCATGATCACCCCGCCGTTTTCGCGGACGCTTTCAAGCACGTCGTCTGGGACGTTGCGGCTATGCTCTGCGATGGTGTTAGCGCCCGAGTGCGAGGCGATGATCGGGGCTATGCTGACCTTCAACACGTGCCGCATCGCGTCGGGGGAGATGTGGGAGATGTCGACGAGCATCCCCAGCCGGTTCATTTCCAGAACGACCTCTTCGCCGAACGGCGAGAGCCCGCCGGAGATTGGCTGGTCGGTCGCCGAGTCGCACCAGCTAAGGCTGTCGGAATGGGTCAGTGTCATATAGCGCACGCCCAATGTGTAAAACATCCGCAGTGTGCCCAGCGATTCCTCGATCGCGTGCCCGCCCTCCAGGCCGATCATCGACGCGATCTTTCCCCCGGCGTGGATGCGCTCGATGTCGTCGGTGGTGAGCGCCATCTCGAACGTGTCGGGGTAGCGGGCCACCATCCGGTGAATCAGGTCGATCTGTTCGAGCGCATAGCTCGCGGCCCCACCTTCCTGGATCGTTGTGGTCGGGACATACGCCGACCAGAACTGGGCGCCGAGCCCGCCGGTACGTAGCCGTTGGATATCGGTGTGCAGGTCGGGCTGGGGCTGGGCGATGTCCAGTTGGTCAAATGAAGACGCCGCTTCCTTGCGCATCTGGTAGGGCAGGTCGTTATGCCCGTCGATCACGATGCAGGTGGCGTGGACCTCTCGGCCGTGCTCGGTCAACTCCACGGCCGGTCGGTCTTGCGGCTGTGTGGCCTGGCCATTGACATGCGCGTTCAGGCACAAGGCCACTGTCATCGCACCACACACGCTTGCCCGCTTCGCTACACCCATCGACAGTCTCCTTATACCCAGCCGTCTATTGTTATGGCGATACCGCGTATCGCTTGCAACAATCGTGTGGCTGATAGCTGATTATTCTAACGCCGATCCGGTAGGGTGGTGTAAAAAAGGAGGTGTGACGATGTCTCGCCACACCTCCTGTATGGATTCGCAGGGTCAGTGATCAACGCCTGCGTTTCAGCGTCGCCAGACTCATCAGGCCCAGAATGGCGAATGTTGTGGGTTCCGGCACGGAGGCAGCGCCCCCAGGCGGCAGCGGTGCGCCTGCGTTCCAGTTACCCAGGACTGCGTTGAGGTCTACAAGCCCAACAAACCCGTCGCCGTTGACGTCAGCAGACGGGTTGCCTGGCGGGACGGTCTGGTTCCAATTCCCCAGCACGATGTTCAGGTCGGTAATCCCGACGAACCCATCGCCATCGAGGTCACCGGCCAGGAACAGGTCAAGGGCGTCCAGTTCATCACCGAATTGCGTCAGTTCATTGGTGCCGCTGCGGGCTGTGCCCAGACCCAGGGCTTCGGCGGCGATGTAGAGGCTCGGTGCGCCGTTGCCGCCGGGAGTAGGCACGCTCAGCACGTCACCTTCCTCGATCGGGACCCCGAACAGGCTGTCGGGTACACCGATGATGGCTGAACCGCGCCGGACGGAGAAGAGGATCCGGTCGATCCCAGGCTGATAGATCCCGTCGCCGTCGTCCTGGAGGATCAGAGCGTCCAGATCGTCGGTATCGAATCCAAAGAGGTCCAGCCCGAGCATGGGGGACGGGGCATAAATAGCAGGGAGACCCCCCGCACGCGATATGAGGACATCGGCGCCCGAAACACTGTTCGCAGCTGCGGTCCCTGAGTTGATCGGTGGGCCGTCCAGCGGGTCGATGAACTGGGAGTCCAGCGAGAAGTAGATCGGTCCCTGGACGTCTATCAGCGTGCTGTTGATATCCAGCGCGTCGAGGTTATCACCCTCGCAGTTCAACCCGCAGCCCGGTGGCATCGGCTCGAGCAGACCCAGACCGGCAAGCCCGATCGCCGGGGAGGGCACGCCGTTGCCGTCGATGAAGTCCTTGTTCCCCGGGCGCAGCGGCGGGGGCGGGGGAGCGGTGCGGACAACCGGGCCGTTGTATACAAAGACATCGGCGGCGGCTTCAGCGAGCCCTGACAGCGGCCCTTCGCTGAACACATTGGGTGCGGCGGGCGGTAACGTGAAGTCGCCCCCGGCCCACTCGTCGACAGAGAACATCAACTGGATCCCGTGGTCGTGGCCGTAAGAAAGAGCATCGAGTTCAACACCCGGGATACCGAACGGGTGGGGTACGATACCCAGCCCCCCGGGGACCGTACCGGGCGCTCCCGGCGTCGCCCCGACCATCAAACCCGGCGTCGGCAGCGGGCCAAACGATGGCGGGTTAGGCCCCGGTGCGCCAGGAAAGAACGGGGTCAGGATCGAGCCTTCATCTATCGGGATGCCCATGAAGCTGTCGGGCAGGCCCGTGAGCGGTCCGGGTGCATTGCCGTTAGTGGCGCTCTGGATATCGATCGAGAACGTCGGCCTGACCTGGCCCTGCGCTACAGCCCCAGACGCTAACAACGCAACAGCGCATCCACATACAACCTTAAAACTTACATACTGCTTCATCATGCTATAGCCTCCACCCCCCGGTGGTTTGAGATGACAAGATGACGATCTAGATATGTGGCCACCCCTGGCCTCCCAACGCCCCCTCACCCATGCTTCCCCTTCACGATCGGTCGCTACCTGATTATCTATCGATGTGACCGAGGTTGCAAGGGGCTTGTTGGGAAACACAGAAAAATGAACAACTCCCATGGGATAACAGCTCGATCTGAAGATCGCTGGGGGGGAGCAGATTACGGGAGTGAATCCGATCGGGGAATGCGGCCATGCCGCAGCGGGGGGTGCCGTCGTCACTCTTTTAGGAGGTCGCCGTACTTCTTTTCGAGTTTTTGAACCTTGGGCAAGGCCACCGCTCTGACGTAAGGCTGGTTTGGGTTCAGCCGGACGTAGTCCTGGTGATCGCTCTCAGCCGGAAAGAACCTGCTCAATGGTTCGAGCGTGGTGACGATCGGCTTGTCGAACTTGCCGCTTTCGTCGAGGTGCTTGATGTACGCTTGGGTTGCCTGCTTCTGATCCTCGTCCTTGTAGAAGATCGTCGATCGGTATTGCGGCCCCACGTCGTTGCCTTGGCGGTTCAGCTGTGTCGGGTCGTGGGCGACGTTGAAGAACAGCTCCATCAGCTTGTCGAAACTCACCTTGTCGGGGTGGTAGGTGATCTTGATGGCCTCGGCGTGCTCGGTCTGGCCGGAGCTGACCTCGTAGTAGGTT
>JAJDCV010000255.1 GCA_029260675.1 Phycisphaeraceae bacterium | reverse complement strand
GGTTCAGGGATCGGGGATCAGGGATCGGGACAATCGCATCCGAGCCGCCTTGCCCCCAAGGCGGTCCGCGTCGAGGGCGACGCGGCTCTGATATATGGGGGACGTTGATGCCCGGTCAACCGCTGGCGTATCACATCACGTTCGGAACCTACGGCACACGGTTGCACGGCGACCCTCGTGGGACTGTGGATCGTTCACGCAACAAGCACGGCGAACCCATCATCGGCCGGAACGCGGATTGGCACAGCCTCGAAGCGGGGAAGCTGGTTGGCGGACCGGTCATGTTCAATCAGTCGGTTCGGGGCAGGATCGAACAAGCGATCGGCCAGGTATGTGAACGCGGCGGTTGGGAGTGCCACGCCGCCGCGTGTCAAGCGAACCACGTCCATGTTTTGATATCGTCAACTGATGACTCAAAACTGATCCGTCGTTTATTCAAGCGGTGGTTATCCGAGTACTTGAACAGTGAAGCCGGTGCAGACATCCAGACGCCCGGACGGTGGTGGGCCAAGGGCGGTAGTATCAAGTGGGTGTGGGACGAAGCGTACTTTAAGAATGTTCAGCGGTATATTGACCGGCAACGAACGTCGGGTAAATGAGCCGTGAATGAGCCACACCACACAAACAGAGCCGCGTCGCCCTCGACGCGGACCGCCGTGGGGGCACGGCGGCTCTGATGTGTGGGTGTGTCACGGTTCTATTAAAAATGTGTCGCTGGTCTCGTCAGGAGCTTCCCGCGTGTCTGGTCGCCGACGAACGAGCCGTCGCGGGCCTGGACCTTGCCGCGGACGGTGACGGCGCTGGGTCGTCCCTTGATCTCCCAGCCCTCGAAGCCTGAGTAGTCCACGTTCATCTGCTGGGTCTTGGCGCTGAGGGTGCCACGGTAGTCGGGGTCATACACAACCAGGTCGGCGTCGGCACCCACTTCGATTGTGCCCTTGCCCGGCAGGCCGAAGAGCTTGGCGGTGTTGGTCGAGGCGCAGGCAACGAACTGGTTGAGGCTGATTTTGCCTTCGCAGACGCCGTGGGTGTACAGGAGGTTGACGCGGTCCTCGATGGAGGGGATGCCGTTAGGGATCTTGGTGAAGTCCGAGCCGCGTGCGGGGTGTCCCATGTCTTTTTGCCCGGTGAAATCGAAAGGGGCGTGGTCGGTGCCGACGGTATCGACCCGGCCGTCTGCCAGGGCTTCCCAGAGGAACGTCTGGTGTTCTTTCGAACGCACGGGCGGGCTCATCACGTATTTGGCACCCTCGAAGTCGGGTTGTTGAGCGTAGGTGTCATCGATGACCAGGTAGGGGATGACCGTTTCAATCTTGACATCCACGCCGCGCTTCTGGGCCCGGATCGCGTTTTCGACGGCGGGGCGGTTGCTGGTGTGGACGATGTAGCCGCTGGCGCCGGTCGCCTCCAGGAACGTGCAGAAGTGGTGCACGCCCTCGGCCTCGACGGCGACGGGCCGTGACCGTTCGTGCCACTCCGGGCCGGTCTTGCCATCGGCGACGAACTCGGCTTGCTTGGCGGCAACCAGGTCGGCGTTCTCGCAGTGGGCGGTGACGATCACACCCAATTCTTTGGCGAGCTTCAGCGTGTTGTAAAGCTCGTCGTCGGTGACGCCGAACGCGCCCTTGTAAGCAAGGAAAATCTTAAACGACGTCAGGCCCTTGGCGACCAGCTCGCGGAGTTGCTTCTCGGCCGATTCGTCGTAGCGGGTCACGCCCATGTGGAAGCTGTAGTCGCAGGCGGAGCCTGCGGCCGCTTTGGAGTTCCACAACTCGAAAGCCTCACCCGGCTCCTCGGTCCTGGCGGGGCAGCACATCTCGATGTAGGTCGTGGTCCCGCCGACCAGCGCCGCGCGGCTGCCGGAGGCGTGGTCGTCCTTGGAGTACGTCCCCATGAACGGCAGGTAGATATGCACGTGTGGGTCGATGAATCCGGGGAAGACGTACTTGCCTTTGGCGTCGATCACCTCGGCGCCGGCGGGGGGGGCGATATCAGGCCCGATCTGCGTGATCGTTTCGTCTTCGCAATAGATGTCGGCTACATAGTCTTTGTCGGCGGTGATGATCCGGCCGTTCTTGATCAGCAATGACATGACACACACAACCTTTCCGTGAAGTGATCTGAACCTCCCCGGGCCCCGCGATTGTGGGCTTTAGTCGTGAGGTGTGCAAGTCGGGTGCGGTTCGACTCGGGCTGGGTAGCGCAAGCCGCCGCCCTCGGCCAAGAAGGCGGGCATGTCTGTACTATTTATGCGGCGGTGTCAGGTCCACACTTGCCGGTGGAATCACGGTCGCCGATCCGTTGCCGACGTGGACCACGCCGTAGATGGCCAGGCCGATCAACGCTGCGCCCACGGCGGAGATCACGGCCGCTTTTAGCGGGACGGGGCCTAAGCGGGTCACGGTGGAAGACCCCAGCGCCGCGGGGTCGCCGCTGACCATGGCCATCTTCCCCAACTCCGCGGTCACCGCCTGGGGTGCCGCCAGTGATCTCTGTGAAGTGAACAGGCTGGTCAGCGCCATGGCCGAGAAGACATACCCCGCGTCGCCCAGCTGCTTGCGTAGTTCCACCAGACCGGCCTTGATCCGTCGGCAGACGGTGGCGGTGGAGGTCTTGGTTTCTTTCGCGAGTTGGCGTTGGCTCTTTCCACCGAGGAAGTGTTCGGTCAGGAGCGTGCGTGTGGGCTCTGGGAGTTGGGTCAGGGCCTGATCGATATGCGGTGAGAGGACGCTCCAACTCGGCGGGTTGGCTTGGCCGTTGTAATAACGGTTGTTGAAGTGGTGTTCACGTTCCCTGCGCTTACGGGCCTTTTCACTGCGCAGCACGTCCAGGCAGCGCCGGGTCGCCGTGGTGTGCAGCCAGGCGCCCAGCGACCGGTTCACCGAGGCGGGCGCACGCATCAGCCGATAGAACGTGTCCTGCGACACGTCTTCAGCGAGCGCCTTGTCGTGCAGCACGCGCAGGCAGGTGTGGTAGACCATGGCCGTGTGCCTGCGGACGATTTCGGCAAAGGCGGCCGGGTCGCCGACTTGGGCGTAGCGTTTGATCAGGTCGAGGTCGGGTTCTGCTGTCAGCATCGGCTTCGGTCCCAAGGCTCGGGCAATCGTCGCGAACTGGTCCCCCGGGCCCTACATCCATATTGTAGGACGCAGCCGTGGCCGGGTCGTTTCATCAAGCCGGTGAGATTTTTATAAGCGAAGAATCCCCACCCGGCATGAGGGAAGGCTCTCGGTCAGGGGGCTAGGCGTTGGAGGGTCCAATTCTCCCCCTGAGCGTCCATGACGTACCGCAGGCGGTCGTGCAGCCGATTGGCCTGGCCCTGCCAGAACTCGAATTCGGTCGGCTCGACCCGGTACCCCCCCCAGTTTGGCGGGGTCGGGACATCCTGCCCGGTGAACTTCTGCTTGAAATGATCGAACCGGCCGTGCAGGGTCTCACGGCTATCGATCACCGCGGACTGATCGGACGCCCACGCGCCGAGTTGACTGGCGCGGGGACGCGAACTGAAGTAGGCGTCGGTCTCTTCACGGGTCACATGGCTCACGTCTCCGCTGATACGCACGGTCCGCGCGAGGCTGGCCCAGTAGAACACCAGTGCCGCCCTTGGATTCTCTTTAAGGTCGTTGGCCTTTGGGCTCTGGCAGTTGGTGAAGAACACGAAGCCCCGCTGATCGAAACCCTTGAGCAAAACGGTGCGTGCCGAAGGAACTCCCTCTTTGTTGCACGTCGCGAGTATCGTCGCGTTGGGGGTGCGCCCGTCAGCTCGCCACGCATCCTCGAACCAGAGTCGGAACTGCTCAATCGGGTCGTGGTGGGCGTCCTGTTCCGTGAAAGGGGGGTGATCGTAATTCTCTCGGATCGCGTCGATGGACATGGTGTGTGCTTCGAGTGCGGTGGTTTAACGCTTTCGGGGCTTGCTCTTCAGCCCGGCGGCTTTGTAGAGCATGTGGACCTCGGTGCTCGTGAGCATCCGCCATTCGCCCAGCGCCAGGCCCTTGAGTTTCACCGGTCCGATGGCGACGCGCTGGAGCTTGCGGACCTTGTGACCGAGCCGGGCCAGGATCCGCCGGACCTCGCGGTTCTGACCTTCCTTGAGGGTGATGCTCAGCGCGGTGCGGTCGCCGCGGGTTCGGTCGGTCTCGTGCCCGAGGATTTTCACGACCGCCGCCGCGGCCCGTCGAAGGTGCGCACCGGCACCGCTGGGCTTGCCCTTGTGCGCCAGGTACAGGCCCTTGCGCAGCTTCTCGACGTCCGATTCGGTCAGCCGGCCCTCGACGTTCACGTGGTACCGCTTGTTGACCTCGTAGCTGGGGTGGGTCAGCCGGTTGGTCAGCTCGCCGTCGTTGGTCAGCAGGATCAACCCCGTGCTCTCGGAGTCCAGCCGACCCACCGGGAACAGCCGGGCGGCGATCGGGATGTCGACCAGATCAATCACCCGCGTTCGGCCTTCGGGATCGCTGTTGGTGGAGATCACACGCTTGGGCTTGTTGACCATGATGTAGGTCATC
>JAJDCV010000254.1 GCA_029260675.1 Phycisphaeraceae bacterium | reverse complement strand
GCCTGACCCTGGCAGATGTGTGCCAGGCTGTCGCAGGTGTAACGGACATCTTCTTCCGTGGTGAACGGCCCGAAACTCAAGCGTGTCGTCCCGCCGAGCTGATCGGTCCCGATCGTCTTATGGGCCAGCGGGGCGCAGTGGATCCCCGAGCGCGTGAGCAGGCCGAAATCATTTTCCAAGACATCCGAGAGCGCCTGCGGGTCGTCCAAGCCATCGATGCGGATGCTGAACACACCGACGCGGTCATCGACACCTTGCGGGCCGTAGAGCCGTAGCCCCGGCACATCGTCCCCACAAAGCCGTTCGATCATGAGCCCGATCAACGCCTGCTGGTGACGCCACAATTCATAGACACCTTGATCGAGTATCCACTTCACGCCCTGCGACAGCCCAACAATTCCGGGTGCGTTGTGGCTGCCGGGCTCGAAGCGATCGGGCATGAAAGTGGGTTGCGTGTCTTGATCGCTGACCGATCCGGTGCCGCCCTCACGGCTGGTGGCCATACGTTTCTCAACACCCGGCCGGATGTAAAGCGCCCCGGTGCCCAACGGCCCGAGCAACCCCTTGTGACCGGGGAACGCCAGCAAATCAATACCCATCGCCTGCACATCAATCGGCACATGCCCCACGGTCTGCGCCGCGTCGACCAGCAACGGCAACCCCAGCTCGCGCGAAATCTTCCCGACCTCGTCTATCGGCTGCAGCGTGCCGGTGACATTCGAGCCATGCACCACCGCGATCAATACCGTGTTGGGCCGTATCGCATTTTGGATCTCGCCCGGATCGACCAACCCCGTCACCGGATCGCATGGTACGCGCGTCTGCTCAGCTTCACCCCGGCTGACCAGCTCGTTGATCGGCCGAAGCACCGAGTTGTGCTCCATATACGTAGCCACCACGTGGGGCTTGTGCTGGGTCCCATCGCAGCCATGCACGATCCCCCGTATCGCCATGTTCAGTGCATCACTGGCGTTGAGTGTAAAGACGACGTGAGCCGGGCCTTCGCCGTGGATCAGCTCATTGATCCGCTGTCGACACTCATCAAAAAGCAGCCCCGCCTGCTTGGCCTCTTGATACGCACCCCGCCCCGGGCTTGCGCCCAGCTCGCAGGCGTACCGCGTCACCGCCTCGAGCACCTCGGGGGGCTTGGGGAAGCTGGTCGCCGCGTTGTCCAGGTAGCGTCTTTTCATCGTGGGGTCCACACATCGAGTCATCCAACCCGATTCTAAGCAACCGATCACCCCGAGGCCAACCCAGGCAACCGACGCCGCGCATTGACACCGACGGGGGCCAGCCTTAGCGTGCTTGACATGCGATATCAGGTATGGCCAATCGTGGTTGTGGCGGCACTGATGGTGGGCTGCGAATCCCCGTCCCAGGTGGCTGGTCCCGCCAAACCGACCGTACAAACCCAACGCGCCAGCACCCCCACAAGCTCCGCCCCGGTTGCCTACATCAACGGCCAACCCGTCACTGATGCCGACCTGCGTGGCCGACTTATCGAAGTGGCCGGCGGGCAGGTGCTGTCCGAAAGGATCTTGGACAGGATGATCCGCGAACGCCTCGACCAGCGAGGCCTGACGCTGACCCCCGAGCTGATCGACGCGGAAGAATCTCATATGCGCAGCACGCTCTCTGCTGACACGAACGAGGCGACAAGGCTGCTGATCAAGATGCTTAGCGACCGGGGCCTGGGCAGGCAGGGTTTCGAGTCGATGCTCTTCCGCAACGCCGGGCTCCGCCTGCTGGTTCAAGATCAGATCGAACTGTCCCCCGCCCTGATCCGCCAGGCCTACGAGCTGCGCTACGGCGAACGCTTCCGGGTACGGATCATCGTGACGGATTCCTTGACCCAGGCCAGCGACTTACTAGTCCGGGCCTCCGAGGGCGAGTCCTTCGCAGACCTGGCGGCACTGAACTCGACCGACGCCAGCGCCGCGCAGGGCGGGCTGCTTTCGCCGATCAGCCCGGCCGACCCGTCCTACCCAAAGGCGCTACGCCAGTCTTTGTCTTCCATGCCGATCGGCGGCGTCAGCGACCTGATCGCGGCGGACGATCGTTTCATAATTATGAAACTGCAAGAGAAGTTGCCCGCCGACCCGGTCGCGTTTGAAGCCGTGCAATCGGAGCTTCAACGGACGGTCCGGCTGGAAGCCGAAGGGCAACGGATGCAGCAGGCCGCGCGTTCGATGCTCGCAGAAGCTAAAGTAGTGATCCTGGAACCAACACTGAATAAGAGTTGGCTGAACCAGAAGGCCAAGATGCAGGGGGAATGATTCGGGGGAGAGGCCATCGGCTTTGTCGAAATTGAAAACACAATCATTACAGAAGTCTTACCGACCTGCGCAGATTCCACACCCAGGCCCCAGACCCTAAACCCTAGACCCCAGACTACACCGACATGGACATCCAGCCCGCCACACGTATCGAACGCCTGCCGCCTTATGTCCTTGGCAAGCTCAAGCAGTTGATCTACGACCGCCGTAAGGCCGGCGCGGACGTGATCGACATGAACATGGGTAACCCCTCGGACCCCGCGCCAGATGCGGTGGTCGACAAGATCCGTGAAGCCGTCCTCGACCCGCGCAACAGCCGGTACTCCGTCTCCGCAGGCATCTACAACCTCCGCCGTGACATGGCGCTGAAGTACCAGCGCAAGTGGGGTGTCGAACTGGATCCTGATAACGAAGTCGTCGCGACGATCGGGTCTAAAGAAGGTTTCAGCCACATGTGCCTGGGCTTGCTTGGCCCCGGTGACATCGCCGTCGTCGCCGACCCGGCATTCCAGATCCACACCTACGCCGTCGTCCTTGCCGGCGCCAGCACGGTGTCGGTCCCATTGGGCAACGACGACGCCTTCCTCGACCGCATCCGCGACGTGCTCACGCACCTCACCCCCAAGCCCAAGGTCGTGATCCTCAACTACCCGCACAACCCTACGACCATGACCGTCGAGCCCGCGTTCTTCCAGCGCGTCGTCGACCTCGCCGCCGAACACCAGGTCATGGTCATGCACGACTTCGCCTACGGCGAGACCTGCTTCGACAACTACCAGGCCCCCAGCTACCTCCAGGCCAACGGCGCCAAAGACTTCGGCGTCGAGTTCTCGACCCTCAGCAAACCCTACAACATGGCCGGCTGGCGGATCGGGTTCTGCTGCGGCAACAGCCAGATGATCGACGCGCTCAAGACCGTCAAGGGCTACTACGACTACGGCATCTTCCAGGCCGTCCAGATCGCCGCCATCATCGCCATGCGCGAAGGCGACAAGCACATCGAGAACCAGGCCAGAGTCTACCAATCCCGCCGCGACATCCTGGTCAAGGGCCTAAAGAAGATGGGCTGGCAAATCGACTCCCCGCGCGCCACCATGTTCGTCTGGGCAAAAGTCAACCCGCAAGTGCTCGCACGATACAACAACTCCACCAACGACTTCTGTTTAGCCATGGTCGACCAGGCCGAAGTCGCCATGACCCCCGGCGCCGCGTTTGGTGATCTAGGCGAAGGCTACGTCCGCATGGCACTGGTCGAAAACGAACACCGCATCCGCCAGGCGCTAAGGCAACTGGGCCGTGTGATCGGCACCGCCCCCACGGCAGTGATCTAAACATATTTCATCCCTCAGCACCCGCATGAGAATGCCCGGCGAGTATCCACCCCTTCTTAACCTGCCCCAAAAACCGCTTGTGGTTTAGCACTCCTGCGCAAATGGTCCTAATCCGCCACTTTTTCATTGTCCCGCTCGATCCCCCAAGTTATACTCCAAGCTCAACTAAGCTTGGCAGCTTGCGGGGAAGGCGGTCGCCTTTCAGTCCCAACGGCTGGCCTAACTTCTTGGGGCTACCCACATGCCTGATCGTGTACTACTTATGCAGACCCCTCGCCGTACAAACATACTCGTATGCGCCCTTGTCGGTCTCGCGTCGCTCGGTTATTCGCAAATCTCAACTCACGCCGACATCCTGACCACCGGCGACCTCAACCCCCTCTACCCTGCCGCCAATCCCGACCCGTGGATCCTCGGTTTGGATAACTTGCGCGTCGGCGATACCGGTACCGGCACGCTGAATATCGATGCAGGCAGTGTGATCAGTAACTACACCAGCTTCCTCGGCCACAATACCAGTTCTTTAGGAACCGCCACCGTCACCGGCTCAGGATCGCAGTGGAACACCAACCAGTTTTATGTCGGCCGTTTCGGCACTGGTTCGCTTAACATCCAAGCCGGCGGCATCGTCAGTAACTCCGCAAGCTATCTCGGCGCTTATACCGGTTCTATCGGAGCCACCACCGTCACGGGGACCGGATCGACGTGGAACAATAGCAATGCCCTATCCGTCGGTTTCTCCGGTACCGGTACGTTGAACATCCAAGCAGGCGGCGTCGTTAGTAGCTCCACCGGCTACCTCGGCCGCAACGCCGGTTCGACCGGCACTACCACCGTTACCGGCGCCGGATCGCAGTGGAACAACAGCAACATGCTATTCGTAGGCCGCTCCAGCACCGGCACGCTGAATATCGAAGCAGGCGGTGTGGTTGATGTCGCCTCGGATACTTATTTAGGATTTGACGTCATCGATAGCAGCGCGATCAACTTCAACAATGGCACGCTGAACACCGGCGGATTGCTGGCTTCACCGGGCGAACTTCTGGGTGTCGGCATAATTAATACCAAGGGGCTGGTCAGCGATGTCGATCTCGTCTTCGATGCCACTCACGGCCTGCAACAAACGTTAAGCCTCAACAGCCTGCCAGGCCAGAACATCACGCTCAATCTGGATGCCTCGGCCCCCGCGATTAACGGCAGTCTGGGTGCCGGCTACAGGGGGGCGGGCACCCTGACGATCACCGACGGCTTAGCCGTATCATCTACGAAGGGCTACCTCGGCTACCATGCCGGATCGACCGGCACGGCTACCATCAATGGAACCGGCTCACGGTGGGAACACATCGCCGTCCTGGACGTCCTGACCGTCGGCCGCTCCGGCAACGGCACACTGAACATCGAAAACGGCGGATCGGTGTCTCTTCTTTCATTTCGTTCTGACGCTTCCTTGGGCTTCTATGATTACTCGACCGGCACCGTGACAGTCACCGACCCCGGCTCCACATTGACCCTTTCCTACAGCTTGGATGTGGGCCGCTCCGGCACTGGCACGTTGAATATCGAAAACGGCGGATCAGTGTCCTTCAATTTTATCTTTGGCCAAACCTATCTCGGTCGTGACGCCGGCTCGAACGGCACGGTCACGGTGTCGGGCACAGACTCCACATTGACCAACCCAAAGAATCTAAATGTCGGTTTCTCAGGTGCCGGCACGCTGAACATCACCAATGGAGGCATGGTCAGCATCGGCGGAGGTATAGGCGGCGATATGACTCTCGGGCAACATAGCAGCTCTGCGGGCACGGTCAATCTCTCTGGCGGCACGCTTAACCTTAATGGCAACGACATCGACCGGGGCTCAGGCAGCGCCGCCTTCAACTTCACGGGTGGCACGATAATGGGCGCTGCAATGATCGATGTCGGCAGTACATTCTTGCAGCAAGGCGGCACCATCGCACCCGGAGTATCGATCGGACAGACTGACATCATCGGTGACTACGACCTCACCGCCGGTACCATCGAGATCGAAGTAGGCGGCGTCGGCGACACAGCCGATTTACTCACTGCGACTGGTGATATCGATATAGCATTTCTCGGTACAACACTAGATTTGCCCGCTCTAGGGGTCATGGCGGCGGGGACGTACACGGTCCTTGAAAGCCTCGGGGGCACGATCACAGGGGAGTTCGAAAACATCACGGGCATCGGCATCTACGCCGGGCTGGTGGATGTGCAGCACACCACCAACGCCGTGACGATCACGCTCAACTGGGATTTCGTGCCCGGCGACCTCAACGGCGATGGATTCGTCGGGATAGACGACATGACGATTGTGCTAAGCAATTGGAATCAAAACGTCGCGACCGCGGACCTCTCGGCAGGAGACACAAGCGGTGACGGGTTTATCGGGATCGCAGATCTAAGCACGGTCTTGGGCAATTGGAACACCGGCACGCCGCCACCCGCGGAAGTGTTAGCTATGGTGCCCGAGCCGGGGACGGTGGGATTGCTGGCGGTCGGGATGCTGTGGGGTTGCGGGAGACGTGGACAACGACGGGCGTAGATTTGTTGCTAGCCACGCCTGAGTTTTCGGGGTAATCCCCCGGCGAAGCCGGGGGCTGAGGGGGGGTAGAAAAGTGTGTCCCGGATAGGTGAAGAGTCGTTACGCGGCGCTGGCGTTGCCTTCGGCGTCGGTGTCTTTGGGCTTGTCTTGCTCGGCGTCTTCTTTCATCAGCCGTTGCAGGAGGGTGGAGTAGATCTTTTCCTGATCGGGATGAAGCTGATGGCTGTCGGGTGACAGTTCGGCGTCGGCGTTCGTGTTGGGCTTGGGCGCCTGCTCGGGTGCGGGCTTGGCGGTGGG
>JAJDCV010000253.1 GCA_029260675.1 Phycisphaeraceae bacterium | reverse complement strand
AGGAAACAATGTTTGAATTGAACGGTCAGGTGGGTGTCAGTAAGTTTCATCCCGATTGGGGGACGCTCAACAGCGTGGCAATAACCATCGCCGGTTTCGGTCTCTACAGCTTCGATTACTCGCCGGAAATACCCGAGACCTTGCCCGGTGGTCTTGCTCAAGGGGCGAACTTCACCGCAGAAATCACGATCAGTCAGAGTGAAATTGGATTATTTGAAACCGATACAGCATTCGGTGGCAGCCCGGGACTCGGTGGGACACTTATACCCGAAGTCGAGTTCATCGGCTCTGGTCCCACCGCTCCATTTATCGGGTTTGGCGCATTCACGTTTGATCTGAACCATATGCTGTCAGGGGACATCTTTGTCGATATGGGCTCGGGCGGCCCTTTGCCCGGGTGGGACGGTGCCATGAGCGGGATTTTCGGTGGGACCGTTACTGTAATCTACAACTACACGGCCGCCGGTTCAGAGGACGGCGGTCCTCCCGGCGGTGGCGGTGGTTGTCCAACCTGCGGACCTCTCCCGGGCGACGGTGACACGGACGGCTTCGTGGGTATCCAAGACCTGAATCTTGTTCTTAACAATTGGAACACGTCTATTTTCGGGTGGAACAACGGCGACTTTGATGGCGATGGATTTGTAGGCATCGCCGACTTGAACATTGTCTTGGGCAACTGGAACGCGGGGACGCCGCCTCTATCAGGTGCTAATGTGCCAGAGCCAGCATCCATACTCTTGATTTGTGGCGGATTAGTAGCTGTGACTTCACGGCGATTCATGTAACGACATGGTGGGAGTCAGGGTATTCAATTGCATTTGTGAAATCTATTCCTCATCGTAGTAGCGCTCCCAACGCGGCGGGACGGTCTTAAAGAAATTCCATTTGTAAGTGTCGGTTTCGATATTTTCTTCTTCGACCCTTACAAAATTGACATGGCCATCAACATAAGTCAGGTTGATTTTGTTTTTCCGACCGTGAAAATCGGCCTCAAAGCCGGGATCGTTTGTTGCGTAATACCACTGGGGGTCGCCGGCCAATATCAGGCGCGAGTGGCTGACCTCGATATCAGGCACGCGGATGCCGGTCCAGAACTTATCCGGGTCCGTGAAAACAGTTTGGAACAGGATATGATTCCCAAGGTAGCTGTTGCCCGTGAAGTCGTAAGTATCGTAGACGGTGCCGCTTCTTCCAACTGTCACATAACCACCGGATAGGTCTCTGATTGGTCTATCCGCCGGGCATCGGAACATCTCGGGGTTGTCCGTATAGTTTGTAAGTGGGCGAAGATCTGGGTTCGCAAGCCACCACTCTTGATTACCTCCATACCGCCATGTGAGGGCGAATTTATTGATGTAGACGGGGAAGGTTTCGTTATTGTCTTCGAGATAGTACTGCCAGAGCAGGCTGATCTGGCGTTGGTTGGAAGCACAGACAGCGATTTTTGCGCTACCTCTCGCACTAGCCAGGGCCGGCAGCAAGATCCCGACCAGCACCGCGATGATGCTGATCACCACCAGCAACTCGATCAAGGTGAACGCTCTGGATGTGCCACGCAAACAACGCGCACCCGTCACCCCTGACTCCCCGGCTGGGTTGGAGGGTCGCTTGGGACGGACGGGCATGGGCTGAGTCTCTCCGCGAGGGCTACGGACTGGCCGGCTACGTGATCGGAATCCACGCTAGATGTTGAAACCGCCTGCCTTTAGATGTCAGGACCGCGCCTCAAACCTGCGTATTCGATTCTACACGCGCTCGGGCTCTGATCAAGTGTTTATCCGTGTTTTCAGGCGATGCCCGCAGATGGGCCTTGCCGTTATGAGGCTCCTGCCCAAGTCAGGTGTTACGAACACCCTGATCAGAAAACCCCAGGTTGTCGGGTTGCCCGGAAAAAGCGTAAATGAGGTATATTAGTAAACTTATGTCGAAGCGGAGAGGGAGGGATTCGAACCCTCGGTACGGCGAACCGCACACACGATTTCCAGTCGTGCACCTTCAGCCACTCGGTCACCTCTCCAAAAGGGTGTCGGCTGGGACGATGGAGTTGCCTCGCGACAACTCCGTGGGCCAGGGGCCGGGGCGTCCGGGGGGGCCGACGGATCGAGTTTGGTCCGCTATCGTATTGGTTTGGCTGGGCTTGTAAAGGAAGGCGGTTTCGGTGAGTCGACAGAAAGTAGTTTCGACCCTGTGCGGGCTGATCGTGGTAGACAAAGCGATAGGGATGAGTTCGATGGACGTGGTCCGTCGGGTCCGCCGAGCGGCGGGCAAGGCCAAGACCGGCCACGCCGGGACGCTTGACCCGCTGGCGACCGGGGTGGTCATCTGCTGCCTGGGAAAAGCCACCAAAAGCGTCGAGAAACTCATGGGTCAGCCCAAGGCCTACGACACCGTTGTGGACCTGTCTGCCTTTACCCAGACCGACGACCTGGAGGGCGAACGCCAGGAAGTGGATGTCCCCACACCCCCGACGCTAGAGCAGGTCCAAACCGTCTGTCAGCAGTTCGTCGGCGAGATCCAGCAGACCCCGCCGATCTACTCCGCCGTGCATGTCAACGGCCAACGCGCCTACAAACTCGCGCGCAAAGGCGAAGCGGTGGACATGCCGATCAAGACCGTGCGGATCGATGCCATTGATGTTCTAGATTACACCTGGCCGAGCCTCACGCTGTCCATCAAGTGTGGCCGGGGCACCTACATCCGCAGCCTCGGCCGAGACATCGGCAAACAACTGGGCACCGGCGGACACCTCACATCCCTGCGCCGAACAGCGGTGGGGGGGTACACCCTCGATCTCGCCCACCCGATCGACCGCTTCGAATCACCGATCAGTCAGGATGATCTGCTGCCCGTGCCTGATTAGCGCATATCCACCTGCCCCGCACCGTACAGAAACGGGCTATGCACAACGCGCATCCTGCCACACCGAGTGATAATTATTTACGGCCGGTCATCTACCCTCAGCCCCCGGCTTTGCCGGGGGATTGGACCGGGGTGATGGGCTAAATGATGTTTGGTGATCCAATATAATTCACCCCGAAGTCAGCCGGTACTTCAGGATACACCGGATCGCGGACACGCCGTCTTTCCAGTTGATCTTTTTGCCTTCTTCATACGATCGGCCGTTGTACCCGACCGGGGTTTCATAGATCCGGATGTCTTTCATCCGCGCCAGCTTCGCGGTGATCTCCGGCTCAACCCCGAACCGCGGCTCCTGGATCGTGAACCGCTCCAGCACCTCCCGCTTGAAGACCTTGTAACAACACTCCATGTCGGTCAGGTACAGACCCGTACACATGTTGGACAGCCGGGTGAGGACCTTGTTGCCCAGGAAGTGGTGGTAGTTCAGCACACGGTGGGTCTCGCCGACGAAACGTGAGCCGTAGACCACGTCGGCCCGGCCTTCGAGGATCGGTGCGAGCAGCCGCGGGTAGTCGCGCGGGTCGTACTCAAGGTCGGCGTCCTGAATCAGCACAATATCCCCGGTCGCGTACTGAAACCCGGTCCGTAACGCCGCGCCCTTGCCCTGGTTCTTCTCGTGGAACACCACCTTGTAATCCGGGCGATCCTCGGCCATCTGCTTGAGGATATCCGTCGTCCCGTCGGTCGAGTGGTCGTCGATCAGGACGATCTGCCGTGTCAGGTCACCGGGCAACGCCACCCCCTCGACCTGGCGCAGGATCTCCGGGAGCAGCTTGTTTTCGTTATACACCGGGATCACGATGCTCAGCGTCTTACCCATAGGCGGGGATTGTAACGGCAACCCGATCGGTTCGGGTGTTTGGCAAACTTGATTGACGCCCGGCCCATAATCAGACATAGTAGTCGCTTATATCCGGCGCGATCACTATGCCCGAACGGACTCAATGAGAAGAATTCATGACACCCAACCAAACGAACCCACCCGCACGTACGGTAACGCTGGCGGTCTCCCAATCTCCCCAGCGCCTCCCCGGAGACGCGGAGGCACCGATACCGGGTGAGCCTGTCGTTCATAGCGCCAACAGCGGACGGATGCCGGCCCACCCACTGGGCGACAAGGCCCGTGTGCTCTTGTGCAGCGTGTTCGGGCCTTACGCGCAAGACGACGAGTATGGCAGCCGGGCGATCAACCCGATGGAGCTTTACCACAACCAGGTCACGCGCACCCACGGCCCGTTCTCCCTGCGGATGTTCCACCGCTCCTGGGGGCTGATGCTCATCCAGGCGAACCTCTCCGCCCCCTGCACGCTGCTGGACTTCCCGAATCTCAATCGCTTCGTCGAAGAGATCAGCACACGCCGGTACGACGTGATCGGGATCACCGCGATCATGCCCAACGTCGGGAAGGTCCAGGAGATGTGTCGGCTGATCCGTCAGCACCAGCCCCACGTGTCGATCGTGATCGGCGGACACATCGCCAACATGCCGACGCTGCCCAAACGTGTCGAAGCCGACCACATCGTCCGGGGTGAGGGTGTGCGCTGGTTCCAGCGGTACCTAGGTGAACCGGACGACCGCCCGTTCCGCCACCCGATGATCCGCTCGGGGATCGGCGCCCGCACCATGGGCGTGACACTCAGCGAAAAGCCCGGCGACGTCGCCGCGACCCTCATCCCCTCCGTCGGCTGCCCCATCGGGTGCAACTTCTGCTCCACCAGCGCGATGTTCGGCGGCAAGGGGCGGTTCATCAACTTCTACGAGACCGGCGACGAGCTTTTCGAGGTCATGCTCGAGCTGGAACGCACGCTGAAGGTCTACTCCTTCTTCGTGATGGATGAGAACTTCCTCCTGCACCGCAAACGCGCCCTGCGACTGCTCGAACTGATGAAGGAGCACGGCAAGTCCTGGGCGCTCTACGTCTTCAGCTCCGCGAATGTCCTCAAGTCCTACTCCATCGAACAGCTCGTCGCCCTGGGGATCTCCTGGGTCTGGATGGGCCTGGAGGGCAAGGCCAGCAAGTACGCCAAGCTCAGCGGCACCGACACCCTTGAGCTGGTCAAGACCCTCCAGTCCCACGGCGTCCGCGTGCTGGGGTCCACCCTCATCGGTATGGAGGAACACACACCGGAGAATATGGACGAAGCGATCGATTACGCCGTCAGCCACGACACCGAGTTCCACCAGTTCATGCTCTACACCCCGATCCCAGGCACCGCGCTCTGGGAAGAGATGCGCAGCTCGGGTGCGTTAACCGACCCGGATTCCATCGAAGCCGCCGACACGCACGGCCAACTACGATTCAACTACCGCCACCCGAATCTGAAAGACGGTGTCGAGACCGAATTCCTGCTCAAAGCCTTCACCCGCGACTTCGAGATCAACGGCCCGAGCGTCTTGCGCGTCGCACGCACCACATTGGCCGGCTACAAGCGGTACCGCAAACACCCCGATCCCCGCATACGCAAACGGTTCGAGCAGGAAGCCAAAGACCTGGCAAGCGTCTACGCCGGGGGCCTCTGGGCGGCGCGTCGATGGTTCGCGGATCAACCCCAGGTGCGCGACCGCGTCGCCGGCGTGCTGCACGATCTCTACAAAATCTGCGGCCTGAAGTCCCGCCTGCTGGCACCCCTGGTCGGACGATACCTCTTAAGCAAACTCAGACAAGAAGACGCACGTCTAAAGACCGGCTGGACCTACGAACCCCCGACGTTCTACGAACTAAACCAACTGGCACGCAAAACACGGGTGTCCAGCCACCCCCCGGTCACCGCCGGGCATTGGATCCCACCGCTACCCACGCTGCCTCAACCGGCGGCAACGTGATCAGTCTCGGGCCGAGCCTCACGAATCAGATATCAAAGTACATGCTGAACTCATGCGGGTGCGGCCGATGCCTTAGCGCGTCGATCTCGCTCTCGCGTTTGTACTTGATCCAGTAGTGGATGATCTCTTCGGTGAAGACCTTGCCCTCGAGCAGGTAGCCGTGGTCTTTTTCGAGTTCAGCCAGCGCGTGTTCCAGGTCGACCGGGGCGGCGTCGATCGATTCCAGCTCGTGCGGATCCAGGTCGCTAAGGTTCTTGTCGATCGGGTTGCCCGGGTCGATCTTGTTTTTGATCCCGTCCGCCGCCGCCATCGTCATCGCCGCGAACGCCAGGTACGGGTTGCAAGATGAGTCCGGGCAGCGGAACTCGATGCGCTTGGTCTTTGGATCCGATGAGTAGCCGGGGATGCGGATCGCCGCGGCCCGGTTCCGCGAGGAGTAGACCATGTTGACCGGCGCTTCGTAGCCCGGGACCAGACGCTTGTAGCTGTTAGTCGTCGGGTTGGTAAACGCAAGCAGGCTCTTGGCGTGCTTGAGCAGGCCCCCGATCGCGTAGAGCCCGACCTTCGAGAGCCCCGCGTAGTGGTTCCCGGCAAACAACGGCTTACCCGCCTTCCAAAGCGAAAAGTGCGTGTGCATCCCCGACCCGTTGTCCATAAACAACGGCTTGGGCATGAACGTGGCGACCTTCCCGTGCTGGGCCGCGACGTTCTTGACGACGTACTTGAACATCATGCAGATGTCCGCCATACGCAGCAGGTCCGTGTGTTCCAGATCGATCTCGCACTGCCCGCCGGTCGCGACCTCGTGGTGATGCCCCTCGACCAGGATCCCCATCTCCGAGAGCACCCGGCACATCTGCGATCGTATATCACTGAGTGAATCCATCGGCGGTCCCGGGAAGTACCCGTCGTTCTGCCGGACCTGGTACCCCAGGTTCGTCGGGCTCGTTTTCACACTGTTCCAGCAACCCTCGACCGAGTCCACACGGTACGATGCGCTATTCACGTCCTGCCCGTAATTCACGTTGTCAAAAACAAAAAACTCCATCTCCGGCCCAAACACCGCGCGGTCGGCGATCCCCGCCTTCTTGATGTAGTCCGCCGCCTTACGCCCGATCGAGCGCGGGTCGCGCGAATACTGTTTCTTGGTCACCGGGTCTTTGACATCGCAGATCAGCGCCAGCGTCGGGTGCTGCCGGAACGGGTCGACGTGGGCCGTGTCCGCCACCGGGACGATCAGCATGTCCGTCTCATTGATCGCCTGCCAGCCCCGGATGCACGAGCCATCAAACCCAAACCCTTCCTTGAACGATTTTTCTTTGAGCTCGCTGACCGGGAACGTGATGTGCTGCCACGTCCCCGGGAAGTCCATGAACCGGCAATCCACGAACTCGATCTTATTAGTCTTGACCAGTTGCAGGATTTGCTTGGGTGTCATCGGTCAGCTCCGGGCGCTTGGGCCTATTGTTCACAGGATACGACAGAACCACACTTTACCGCTGCCGAGGATCGGGGGCGAATCGCTCATCGTGACGCCTAAACGGGATATCGGTTGGTCGGTGTTGGGAATCGGGATTGAAAAAAACTTCAGTTTTGGCAGATTTCGCCTTGACCCTGTACCTAGGTACGGGCCGTATACTCCTTTACAGGAGTACGGATATGTCAGAGATGAGTATCGGCGAACTTGCCAGGGACACGGGTGTGAACGTGGAGACGGTGCGTTACTACGAGCGCCGTGGCCTGCTTGCGCCCCCGGAGCGGACCCGGGCCGGGTACCGCCGGTTCGACTTACAGGCCGCCCGTCAGGTCCGGTTCAT
>JAJDCV010000252.1 GCA_029260675.1 Phycisphaeraceae bacterium | reverse complement strand
CCGCACGACGTTCGCGGGGGTCAGCAGTGCCGATATCAGCCACAACCCCGGTGTCGACCCGGAGGTCTCGGGCATTGATTCCAGCACGAGTTTCGATATCACCCAACGGCTCAAGAACGGCATCACCCTGACCGGGGCGATCACGCTGGACGTGGTCAAGCTGCTGTCTCAGGACCACTCATCGAGCAACGCGCTCTCGGCAGACACGTCGGTGGAGATCCCCCTTTTACGCGGTTCGGGCGCCCACATCGTGGCGGAGCCCTTGACCCAGGCCGAGCGTGACGCCTTGTACGCGATCTATACCTTCGAGCGTTTCAAGCGGACGTTTGCGGTGGATATCGCCAGCGATTACCTGGCCGTGCTGCAGCAGATCGACCGGGTGAAGAATGAGGAAGACAACTACAAGGGGCTGGTCCTGACGGTGCGCCAGGTCATGCGTGAAGCCGAGGCCGGGCGTCAGTCGCAGATCGAGGTCGACCGTGCGTTGCAGGACGAACTGCGCGCCCGGCAGCGATGGATCTCGGCACAGCAATCGTATGAGCGCAGGCTGGATTCGTTTAAGGTCACCCTCGGCCTGCCGACCGATGCGGATGTTGTGCTGGACCGCGACGAGTTATCCCGGCTTGCCAAAGACGTGCGTGAATCGCTGCCTCAGCGTGACACACAGGCTTCGACCGCCGAGGCGTTGCCCGCCGATGCGCCGGTGACACTGGTGGTACCCAGCCGTGAGGGCGCCGGCCCGATGGAGCTCGATGTGCCGGTGGCCACCGATCTGGCATTACAGCACCGGCTGGACCTGCGGATCGCGCAGGGCCGTGTCTACGATGCGCAGCGCGCCGTGGTGGTGGCTGCGGACACGCTGCGTGCAGAGCTGACGCTGCTTGGCCGAGCGTCCGCGGGTGAGAGCCGATCTCTATCATCCGCCGGTTCCGCGGACTCGTTTGATCCACGGTTTGACCAGGGGTTCTATGACGCGCTACTGACGATCGACCTGCCGTTGGAGCGGACACGCGAGCGTAATACCTACCGCAACAGCCTGATCAACCTCAAGCGAGCGGTCCGCGATCTGCAGGCATCAGAAGACCAGGTGAAGCTGGGCGTGCGTAATATCCTGCGTGACCTGCTTGAGTCGCGTGAGTCGCTGCACATCCAGGCCGGCGCGGTGAACCTGGCCCTTGAACGTGTCCGCAGCACGAATATGCTGTTGGCGGCCGGGCGGGGCAGCATCCGCAACGCACTGGACGCCAAGAACGACCTGGTGCAGTCGCAGAACGCTCTGACCGCGGCCCTGGTGAGCTACCGGATCGCGGAGCTTCAGATCCAACGCGACATGGGGGTTTTAGAAGTTAATGAACAGGGGCTGTGGCAGACGTATAATCCTCAGGAGGTCCCCGATGACAGCGACCATCACGACAACGGGTAAAACCAACGAAAAGCCGGGAGATATGCCCGCGTGGCGTAGCCGCCCGGTCTTGATCGGCGCCGCGGGGCTGGTGTTTGTGATGGGTGTCTGGCTCATCGGCGGGTTGTTCGGGGGTGACAGCACGACGCAGGACGGCACGATCTACCCCATCAGCCGTGGCCCGTTGACCATCCACATCACCGAATCGGGCACGATCCAGGCCCGCGAACAGGTGGTCATCAAGAGCGAGGTCGAGGGGCAGACCACCATCATCTGGCTGACCGAGGAGGGCATGCACGTCAAGGAAGGCGACCTGCTTGTCGAGTTGGATGCCAGCAAGCTCGAAGACAATCGGGTCGATCAGCAGATCCGCGTGCAGAACGCCGACGCCTCGTTTATCCGCGCACGCGAAAATCTTGAGATCACGCGCAGCAAGGGCGAGAGCGATGTCGCCAGGGCCGCGCTCGATTTCGAGTTCGCTGTGGAGGATCTTAAAAAATACGTCGAGGGCGAGTACCCCAAGCAGCACAACGAGATGGAGTCAAAGATCACGCTTGCTCAGGCCGACCTTGAAGACGCGGAAAATACCTACGTGTGGTCACAAAAACTGCACGCAGAGAAGTATATTTCCGAGACGGACCTGACCCGTGACGAGCTGAGGCGAGACCGGGCCAAGCTGGACCTCGACACCGCCAAGGCCGACCTCGCGCTGCTGGAGGACTTCACCTACAAGCGGCGCGTGCGTGAATTGGAAAGCGACGTCGAGCAGAATCAGATGGCGTTGGACCGGGTCAAGCGCCAGGCGCTGGCCAACGGCGTGCAGGACGAGGCCGACCTCAAGGCCAAAGACTCCGAGCTGAAGCGCCAAAATGAGAAGCTCGCCAAGATCCAGGACCAGATCGGCAAGACCAAAATCTATTCGCCCGCCGCCGGGATGGTCATCTACGCGACCACAGGCCAGGACAACCGCCGTGGCAACGACGAGCCGCTCGAGGCCGGTCGGGTGGTCCGCGAACGCGAAGAGTTGATCCTCCTGCCTACCGCCAACGCCAAGCTCGTGAATATCAAGGTCCACGAGTCCAGCCTCAAAAAAGTCAAGATCGACCAGCCCGTGCGGATCACGATCAACGCGCTGCCCGGCAAGGTCTATTGGGGCAAGGTCGCCAAGATCGCGCCGCTGCCCGACGCCCAGAGCTTCTGGCGCGGCAACCCGGACCTGAAGGTCTACAACACCGAGATCAATCTTGACGGTGAACTCCAGGGCGTCCGCACCGGCATGACCTGCAAAGCGCAGATCATCGTCCAGCAGCTGGAAGACGCGCTGTTCGTCCCGATCCAGGCGGTGATCCGCGTGGCGGGCAAGCCGACCGTCTATATTCAGCGCGGAGGCAAAGCAATCCCCACCGAGGTTGAGTTGGGATTGGATAACAAGGATTACATCCACATCGTTAACGGTTTGAAGGATGGGGACCGTGTGCTGACCAACCCGCCGCTTGATAAGACTTCAAACGGACACAAACCCGAGCTGGCCTCGGTCGAAGACTCGCCGACCGCTCCCGCGCAAGCCGACACGACACCCAAAAGCAACGTCCCTTCGGGCGATCAGACGAGAAGCCCTGACGCGCAGCCCAAGCAAGGCCGGCAACATGACCGCGGCCAGGAAGACGGCCGCGCAGCCGGCGGGCCAGGCAAGCCGACCCCCGAGCAGATCGAACAGATGCGTGAGAAGATGAAGGACATGACCCCCGAGCAGCGCAAAGCGTACCGCGAAAACATGCAGAAGCAGCGCAGCCAACGCCGTGAATCCACCGACGGCGACGAACAGAAGTAGCATGACCGACCCGCCATTTCCCACCACCACGCCAAACGCCGACAGCACCGATCCCTCAACCGGGATCGGCTCGGACACACGCTCATCAAACAACGGCTTGCTCATCGAGCTGACCGACCTGCGCAAGACCTACCACATGGGCACCCAACAGGTCCACGCGCTGGCCGGCGTCGACCTGCAACTGGGACGCGGTGAATTCTGGGCCATCCTCGGGGCTTCCGGCTCCGGCAAGAGCACCATGCTCAACGTCCTGGGATGCCTGGACCGCCCGACCTCCGGCACCTACCGCCTGGAAGGCCAGGACGTCGCCGAACTCGACGACGACGCGCTCAGCGAATTCCGTCTACGACACCTGGGGTTCATCTTCCAGAGCTTCAACCTGATCCCGCAGCTGACCGTGCGGGAAAACATCGAACTGCCGCTCTACTACCTCGGCTGGGAGGCCGAACGCAGCGCCGAACACGCCGGGGTGCTCGCCGACCAGGTCGGGCTGGGTGACCGCCTGGACCACCGCCCAAGCGAACTCTCCGGCGGGCAGCAGCAGCGCGTCGCCGTCGCACGTGCGCTGGCCAACGACCCGCCTGTCCTCCTCGCCGACGAACCCACCGGCAACCTCGACTCCTCGACCAGCGGGCAGATCATGGCCCTGCTCGATGAGCTCAACCAGCGCGGCAAGACCATCATCATGGTCACCCACGAACGCGACATCGCCGCCCACGCCCAACACCGCCTGCACATGCGCGACGGCATCATCGACCGCATCGAGAGGGACGTCTGATGCAATCCTCCAAGCTCTACCGCATGCTCCGCCTGGGCGTCAAGAGCCTGCTGCTGCACAAGCTACGCTCCGGGCTGACGATGCTCGGGGTCGTCTTCGGGGTCGGCGCGGTTGTCGCCATGCTCGCCGTCGGCGAGGGTGCCAGCCGAAAAGCCCTCGCCGAGATCAAGGCCCTGGGCTCCAACAACATCATGCTTACCTCCAAGCAGAACGCCGACGACCAGGCCGCAAGCGGCAGCCGCTCTATGGTCAAGTCCTACGGCCTGTTCTACGACGACGAACGAAGGATCCGCGAAACCTTCAACGCCGTCGAACGCACCGTCCCCACCAAGGACATCCGCAAGAACACCTTCTTCGGGGAACGCTCCGCCGAACTCCGCATCGTCGGGACCACCCCCGACTGGTTCGAGCTGGTCCCCCGTGACGTCATCGCCGGCCGTGTCATGCTAGACCGTGACCTGCGATCTTCCGCCAACATCTGCGTCCTCACCGAATCCGGCGCACGCAAACTCCTCGCCGCCTCCCGTGTCATCGGTGAATCCGTCCGCGTCGGCCCCGATCTCTACGAAGTCATCGGTATCGTCAGGAACGTCACCGCCACCGGGGGGGGGCGCACACCCGACTCCGAGGTCGACGCATACATCCCCATCAACGTCGCCAAGGAACGCTACTCCGACCTGATGATCCGCCGGGCCTCCGGCTCGTTCCAGGCCGAGAAAGTCGAACTGCACCGCATCCTCGTTGCCGTGAAAAACACCGACCACGTCGAGTCCGTCGCCGCCGGCATCGAACGCATGATGACCCATTTCCACCCCGACGGGGACTACGACGTCTTCGTCCCCCTCGCCGTCCTACGCGCCGCTCGCGCACAGGCCAACATCTGGAAGTGGACACTCTTCTCCATCGCCGCCATCAGCCTCCTGGTCGGCGGGATCGGGATCATGAACATCATGCTCGCCTCCGTCACCGAACGCACACGCGAGATCGGCATCCGACGCGCCATCGGCGCAAAGAAAAACCAGATCATCGCCCAGTTCCTCGTCGAGACCGTCGTCCTCTCCGCCACCGGCGGTTTCATCGGCACCCTCGTCGGCCCCGCGATCGCACTGATCATCACCTTCATGTCCGGCATCGACACCGTCGTCCCCCTATACAGCATCCTCCTGGCCGTCGGCATCTCCATGGCCATCGGCATCGTCTTCGGCCTCTACCCCGCCGTCAGAGCCGCCAACCTCGACCCGATCGTGGCACTCAGGCACGATTGACCCATCCACTTCCACATTACACGATGATTCGCCCCACGCGCCCAATTTACGCTTGCGATTTAGCGCTTCCAACACACCCGCCCCTCCAATACCATACCTTCCAATTAACAACCAACTACTAACTACCAACCACGGAGCCCCCCTTGGCCGGATCAAGCAAGAAAGTCATCTACGCCGCCCTCATCGGCAACGCGCTGATCGCGGTGACCAAGTTCTCTGCGGCGCTGATCACCCACAGCTCCGCGATGCTGTCCGAGGCGATCCATTCACTGGTCGATACCGGCAACCAGGTCCTGCTGCTCTACGGCCTGAAGCGAGCCAAGATCCCCGCCGACGAACGTTACCCATTCGGGCACGGCAAAGAGGTCTACTTCTGGTCCTTCGTCGTCGCGATGCTGATCTTTGCCGTGGGTGCGGGTGTGTCGATCTACGAGGGCGTCCAGCACGTCATCCATCCAAAGCCCATCCAGGACGCCTACGTCAACTACATCGTCCTGGCTTTGGCGATGCTGTTCGAGGGTGCGGCCTGGCTGTTCGCCTTTAAAGCCTTTACCAAGGCCAAGGGCAAGTGGGGGTACTTCGAGGCCGTCCACCGCGGCAAAGACCCATCCCTCTTCGTCGTCCTCTTCGAAGACTCCGCCGCCATGATCGGCCTGGGCGTCGCCTTCCTCGGCATCCTCCTCAGCCAACTCACCGGCAACCACATCTTCGACGGCATCGCCTCGATCCTCATCGGCCTGGTCCTGGGCGCGACCGCCGCCTGGCTGGCCTACGAGACCAAGAGCCTGCTCATCGGCGAGAGCGCCAACAAGCGCGTCGTCGAAAATATCCGCCAGATGGTCAGCGCCCAACCCGATGTCGAGCGTGTCAACGAGGTCCTGACCATGCACATGGGCCCGGAGTTCATCCTCCTGAACCTCAGCGTCGAGTTCCGCGACGCCGCCACCACCGACAAGCTCGAATACCGCATCACCCGGATCACCGAGCAGATCAAGAAGGCCCACCCCGAAGTGAAGCGCGTGTTCATCGAAGCGGAAACAGACCGGGACCGGTAGGATGCGGCCATGATGAACGACAAACCCATCACCAGCGCCGCGAACCCGCGGATCAAATCGGCGGTGAAGCTGCGCAAATCGCGAGACCGTCGCCGCAGCGGCATGTTCATCGCCGAGGGGCCCAGGGAGGTGTCGCGGGCGATCTCGGCGGGGCTTGATCTGATGGAAGTCTTCTACTGCCCCGACGTGATGGCGGACTACGACACGCGAGCCGCCCTGTATGGGATGGATGAGCAGACACCGACGTTCACGGTGACCCAGCCCCTGCTGAAGATGCTTGCCTACCGGGACGCCCCCGAGGGGTTGATCGCTGTGGTGAGACAACCTTTATGGCCTCTCGAAGAAATCCCGATGCCTGAGGTGCAAGCCGATGGTGTGGGGGCATCGCTCTACCTCGTCGCCGTCGGCACGCAGAAACCTGGCAACCTCGGCGCGATGGCACGCACCGCCGAGGCCGCGGGCTGCCGGGCCGTGTTGGCTTGTGGCACACCGGTCGATGCGTTCAACCCCAACGCCATCCGCGCCTCGACCTGTGCCGTCTATACTCTCCCGGTGATCAACCTGACCGACCCACAGGCCGTGAACTTCCTGCGTGAGCAAGGCATCCGTATCGCAGCCACCACGCCCGCTCCCGACGCCAACACATACACCGACGCCGACCTCACCGGCCCCCTGGCGATCGTCATCGGCCCGGAAGACACCGGCCTGAGCGACACCTGGATCGACGCATCCGACCTGCGTCTGGCGATCCCGACGCTCGGCCAGACCGTCGATTCACTCAACGCCGCCAACGCCGCCGCCGTCGTCCTTTTTGAGTCTGTGCGACAAAGGATGGATCGGGTTTAACTGCAGGCATCATAGAGCACGCCGTATCAATCGTTTTGGACAGGATGACAGGATTGACCGGATAAGTATCTGCCTGTTCTATCTTGCATCATGTGAATCCTGTCATCCTGTCTAATGTCTTGTCTTTCTCTCCGTGTCCTCTGCGACCTCTGCGGTGAATATCGCCAGCCCCGCCTTGTTCAATCTGATCCGGGGGGATACAGTTATGCGTAGCCCGACACGTGGGAAGATGGGTGTCGGCGTTACCCGGTCAAGGCCCGTTGGGTCGTGCCCGGGATTGAAGCGGATTTGTTTTGTAGTCACAGCGGATTGAAGCCATGGCCCCGAGCATTTACCAGCACCTGATCGAAGCCGTCGCCGAGCGCGTCAAGCGGGCGGAGGTGTTCGAAGATGTGCGATGCCTGGACGGTGCGTTGCGATGCCAGGCCCGCGACGTCGAGAGCGAGGCGTTCTACCAACTGCTGGCCCAGCCGGGTAACGGTGGGGGGGGCGAGGTCTGGATCGGCCTGCACACCGCCGACCGTTGGCTCAGCGAATCCATCGAGGCCGACCTGCTGCACTCCGGCGACAAGATGGAAGAGCTGCTGGAAGAAGAGCTCGTCGAACTGGACTACGACGGCGGGCCCGTGCCCATCGAACACTTCCGCGACGATGCGAAGGTTTATGTATTCCGCTCACGCCTGGAAATGGATGAGGCCGGCTCGCCCACCGACCCCGCCGTGACCGATCGCGCGGTTAAGATCCTGCTCGCCTACGAAGCCTGCTTCAGGCAACTCGGCGACATGAGCCCGTCCGACGAACTGGTCTGACGGCTTGGCCTGTTAACCCGTGTGGGCCACTTCCAACCGTGTCCAGCCAGACCCCAGCGGCTATTTCCCATAAGCACAGACCAGCCCTGTATTGATAAATCCCCACCGCGCGGTATCTTTAGCAGACAGCTCCCCTCCCCAAGCAACCCAGAACCACGATCAGGGGAGCCCGGCGGGCGATGGATGTGCCGGCGGCGGTCGGTGTCGATCCCGTTGGTCGTCGACCGACGAAACGTGTGCCACAGTCCCCACCACACTGGGCGGCAATGGAGTGCAGCGATGCGAGTCCTCATGTTGGGCTGGGAGTTCCCGCCCTTTATCTCCGGCGGTCTGGGTACCGCCTGCTACGGGCTGACAAAGGCTTTGAGCCGCCGTCAGACCGATGTTACCTTCGTTCTCCCCAAATCCGTCGGCGGTGACTACCCCCAGGAATCACACGTCAGGCTGCTTTCCCCGCAATCGGTCGCTGCGGCACAGGGCGGACGCGAGCCACAGGACGTCGCCAGCACCTATGCATACGAACCGCCGATCTCTGAGGACGATTCAGAGGCCTTTAAACGCGTGACCTTCAAGGCCGTCCCCGCACGGTTCAGCCACCCCTACCCCGTCGACCACGGGGCACCTTCCTTCGGCGGACACACGAGCACCGTCGGCTCGGTCGACCGATCGGTCGCGGGCCAGTTCAACCGTCCATCAGGTATCTTCGGGGGGCAGGGGGATGCCGGCGAGCAGGTAACGGTCGACGAGGGCGGCTACACCGGCGACATCATCAGCGAATCACGCAGGTACGCCGCCCTGTGCATTGACATGGTCCGCGGACTGGAGTTCGACGTCGTCCACGCCCACGACTGGCTTACATACCCCGCAGGGATGGCGGTCGCCGCGGCGCACGGCAAGCCCCTGGTCGTCCACGTCCACTCCACCGAGTACGACCGCTCCGGCGACCACATACACCAGCACATCTACGACGTCGAACGAAGGGGCATGCACGCCGCCATCCGCGTCATCGCCGTGAGCCACCTGACCAAGTCGATCATACAGAAGCATTACAGCGTCCACCCCGACAGCATCGACGTGGTCTACAACGGCATCGAGAACGGCAAGCCGATCGAGCCCGCGTCGCCTAAGAAAATCACGATCAAGAAGGGCGACAAGGTCGTGCTCTTCCTCGGCCGCATCACCATGCAGAAGGGCCCGGAGGTCTTTATCGCCGCGGCGAAGAAGGTGCTTCAGAAGTACGACAAGGTCAAGTTCATCATGGCCGGGTCCGGCGACAAGGTCCGCGACATCATCGAGCTCGCCGCACGTGAAGGCATCGGGCACAAGGTGACGTTCACCGGGTTCGTCCGCGGTGACGACGTGGCCCGCGTCTTCAAGATGGCCGACGTCTTCGTGATGCCCAGCGTCTCCGAGCCGTTCGGGATCGCGCCGCTCGAGGCCATCAGCCACGACGTCCCGGTCATCATCTCCAAGACCTCCGGCGTCAGCGAAGTCCTCAAGCACGCCCTTAAAGTCGACTTCTGGGACGTCGACGAGTTCGCTAATAAGATCCTCGCCGTCCTACGCCACCCGTCCCTGGCCGACACGCTACGCAGCAACGCCGACCTCGAATTACGCAAACTCACCTGGGACGGCGCCGCACAGAAGTGCCTGGATATCTACCAGTCCGCGATCGACGCCATGCCGTGATGCGAGCGCGCGGATGCGGCGAGATTGGCTTCTCTACAAAATTTCACACACAGACCTACCGTTTAGCGGCGGATCGTAGATCCGCGCGTCGGTATACGGGCTCTCAATCCTATTACCGTTTGATCAAGAATATGTTTACGCTGCGACCCGGTCGGCGTCGAGGCACTGGGCGGCCCAATCCAACACCTCGAGTGTGGGGTTTGGCACATCGTATACACAACCTTGCAAGTCAGCGTAGCGCACCCAGAGCACGTCCCTGCCCTCCGGCGAAGGCATCTCTCTGCGCGCTCGGGCGAGGTACACCCTCGTCGGCTTGACGCCGCCACGGCTGTTGAAGTGATCAAATTCCATGAGCGTCCCCTCGATCCGGGCCTCAACACCGGACTCTTCCAGGCACTCGCGCTGAGCGGCCTTGCGGAGCGACTCACCCGGATCCGTCCGCCCGCCGGGCAATACGAACTGGTCCGGGTTGCTGTTGCGCGACACGAGCAGGAACTCGACCTGGCGCTTCCGCCGACGGTAAACAACAACCGCGCCGCGTTGGCAGCGCTCGCCCCGGGCCGTGATGACTTGGTTCTGTTGCTTACCCAAACCGATCTTTCCGTTTCGCCTCACAGGTTGGCCACTCCAGGCCCGGGCCCTACACCGACCCCGCAGAGGGCCCTTGATCGGCCCGCCATGTTCGCCGTGGGGTGCCGGGTAATCGCCTTATCGGACACCTCGCCGGCACAACTTGATCGCCACCCCGTCCCTTATGCTGTCCCCGGGCCGGTTTGGGGGGGCTCGGCGGCCGGTGGTTATAGTGGTTGGCGATGTTTGTCTACGCCGGTATCGACGAGGCGGGGTACGGCCCGCTGCTTGGGCCTCTGGTGGTTGGGCGGTCCGTGTTCGTCGTTCCCGCACTGGCACCGGACGCACCAACGCCGGACCTCTGGCGTCGGCTAAGCAAAGCGGTCTGCAAACGCATCTCCGACCGGGCCGGCCGCATCGCCGTCAACGACTCGAAAAAGCTCAAGACCAAGGCCTCGGGTCTGCGCCACCTGGAAATGGGCTGCCTCGCTTTCTCGGGCCTGCTGGGTGACCGCCCCGAAACCCTCGACCGCTGGCTGGACCTCCTAGGCGAATCAACGCACCACACCTTGGCCGACCTCCCCTGGTACCAACCGACAGACGATCGCCCCTGGCAACCGCTGCCGACCGCCAACACCGATGGCGAAGCCGCGATCGCCGGCTCCATGCTCAGCTCATGCGCCCAGCGCATCGGCGTGCAGCTCGGTGGCCTGGGCGCAGCCGTGGTGTTCGAGGATCGCTTCAACCACATGGTCGCCGCCACAAGATCCAAGGCCTCGGTCAGCTTCACCTTCGTCGCTGGACACCTCCTGCACGTCTGGGAACACTTCGGCCAACATCACCCCACCGTCGTCGTCGATCGCCAGGGCGGGCGGACACGCTACCGCGATGTGTTGGCCCAGAGCTTCCCCGACATCCAGGTCGACGTCATCGAGGAAACGCCCACCCGCTCCGCCTACGAGTTGTCTGATAGCCCCGGCCACGCACGATCGATGAAAGTCTCGTTCCAGGTAGACGCCGAGGAGGCGAACCTCCCCGTGGCGCTCGCTTCAATGGTCAGCAAGTACACCCGGGAACTTCTCATGGCCAGGCTCAACGGCTACTTCACCTCGCGCGTCCCCGAGCTGGCACCCACCGCCGGCTACGCCAAGGACGGCAAACGCTTCCTCCAGGAACTCGCCCCACACCTCCCGCAGATGGGCGTTAACGAAGCCCAACTCCGCCGCCGCGCCTGACCCGTAGTACCGGGCTCAATCTACACACGCCTACACCACAGGCCTGGATCGCTTTGCACGAATATGACCGTATTTTGTTCTCGTCTGGCATGGTTACTTCAGTAACCATGCAGTTATGTCGCGCGGCCATAAATGTTGCAAAACGCTCTAATACACAGACACACACCCCAGGAAAAAATCACACACACACCGATCAAAATAAACCCGACCCCGTCTTTGCTTATAAGATCAAATTTAGGCTAAATATTATCTTCTTTCGGGGCGCAAAGATGCATGTGGACCCGTCAGGCACCAGCGGCTAAGGCAGATAAACACAGGCAGCAGCGAGAGGCGCCTGGCAAGCGTGCGATCGCCCACGACGCACCTGTTGATTCCTTGACGCCCCCACGAAACTCCCTATCCTTTGGGGTCCGCCACGACGCCCCCATCGTCTAGTGGCCCAGGACGCCAGGTTCTCATCCTGGAAACAGGGGTTCGACTCCCCTTGGGGGTATTCTCCCTTGAGATAGATAGGCCCTGATCGACCAAGCGCTAAGCGTTTGCTGTCCACGTGGTTACTGCTTCCGATCACGCGCTATGCTGGGCATGACGGGGATACGCTCAATGCCATGTTGATAGACTCGACTTCACCCGCCGCAGGGCCCCCGGTGCCCCCCGGTGACCGCCGGTAGCTTACCGCTCGCATCAGAAGTGGGGTGGGATGGACCCGCGGTTCCAACCATATCCGTGCCGGCTTTGACGGATTAGCATCGTTTTGCACTCATACTGTTGCTTCTCGAACGAGTGAGTCCTCAAACGCAACTTCGTATCTTTCCTTGAGGCGGTGAATCAGGTGGCCGTGGTGGTTTCACGCTCGTGGTCGTAACACGCGTCTCCTAACTTGGTCTGGCTGCGGTCCGACGCTTCACTCTGGTTTGTTCGGGTGTGTAACCCGGCTCCTCGGCACCGCAGCAGGCTCCGATCTGTGTCCCGCGGCTACGCTCAAACTCCGCGACGGCTCTGAGCGTCGTTCGTCGTAGTTCCGTCTCTATCTTGCCACGCTCTTTAGACCAGAAGTCGTGGGTCGGGCAGGCAGGCAGTTGTGAACAGTCCGCCAGACCAAGAAGACACTTGGGCAACCAGGCTTCCCCTTCGACGGCTTCGGTGATATCCAAGATGCTGATCTGATCGGCCGGCCGAGTCAGCTTGAACCCGCCCCGGTAACCACGCTTCGCTTGGATCAACCCCGACACCACCAACGAGTGCAGGATCTTCGATAAATAAGCTTGCGGGATCCCCGTGCACGCTGAGATGTCTTTGGCGAGAACCCACCGACCATTGCATGGACTATCCATACAACTCAAGGCTAGAACGGCGTATCCGGTTGTCTGCGATAGACAGAGCACGAATGACTCCTTCATCTCGTGATCGATGCCAGATTGCGCTAACAAGACACATCTGTCAAGTAGTATAAGGATAATTAAGTCTGTTATGTTTTATCGCAACGTTACCTGATCCCAATAAGTCATGGATGTCTTTGAGTGTCCCAACCGACCGGTGGAACGCAAAAGACGCCCAGCCTGATCGGCTCGGCGTCTTTTATAGATCGTGGTGCCGCGCAGTTTCGCGGCTTCGGAGGAAGCTCCCCGGGTTGGACTCGAACCAACAACCAAGTGATTAACAGTCACCTACTCTACCATTGAGCTACCGGGGAATCGGGTTGTCGAGCCGTAAAGGTTAGCATTCCTATCGGTGTTTTCAACCCGAGGGTTTCGGCCGGTCCCCCCCCCGGGCCGTCGCCGGATCAGTCCCAGCCCGTACCCGCCCGCCACCGCCCGACCGATCAGGCCAAATCCGGCCGTCCACGCCCATAGTCCCCTCGTCTAAAGGCCCTAAATCCACACTCCACGACTCACCGCAATGCCCCCCATAGCATGTCTGCAGCCCTCAACGGGGCCAGCCAAGGGCCCAGCCCCACCCCCCAGCGGTCGATAAGGGGGTTATTGGCTGCTATACTGGTCAGGCTATACCCCAGGCGTGCCCCGCCAGGCGAGGACCTTATCATGGCAACAAGCTATGGTGCCCTGTGCACCGACTTCTATATCAACCAGAAACTCACGCTCAAGATGGACCTCCCCACCGAGCGCGACACCCTCCTGCACTTCTTCGACCAGGTCCGTAAGACCCACCCGGACATGACCCGCTTTCGGCGGTACGACGGCGAGCTGTCCCTGGAATCCTCCAAACGCGAGGCCGAATACAACTGGCTCTCCCTCCGCCAAGGCAGCATCCGCACCGGCCACGTCAACCCCAACGACATGGAAGACGCCTACCGCTTCCACCAGCAGATCCTCCAGGTCACCCCGTACTATCTGACCATCAGCCCGCTGGACGTCGACTACCTCGAGATGATGTTCGGCTTCGACCTGGAGTGCAAAGGCAACCACGACGAGGTCGTCCACGAAGCCCTCTTCGCCGACTCGCCCGTCGGCGAGCTGCTCAAGCCCACCGCCGCCACGCCCGACACACGCATCCTCGACACCCAGCCCGTCTTCGGCATGAACCTCTCCGACGACGGCAAGCTCCAGGCCTACTTCGAGGTCAAGACCCGCCGACGCTCCCGACGCGGCTCCGGCAGACGCTACGCACAGGAACCCATCAGCCTCTTCGTCACACTTAGGCGCTACGGCTCGATCGACAAGCTCGAAGACCTCCAGGACATCTCCCGGATGCTCGGCCAACACTGCGAAGCCCTCGCCACCGACCGCCTCATCCCCAACCTCCTGAACCCCATCGTCCAACACATCTCGCCCAGTAGTAAGTAGCGGGTTGAGTTTAGTGGTTGGTGATTCGTGTTTGGTGTCACGCAACAATTCAAACCATGATTAGCGTCACGCGATATCCGTGCGTCCATCATTAACCCCGTTTAGCCCGGGCGTTTACGCCCGGTACACGTTTTCTATCCACCCCATGTATCCCTCAAAACATCTCCCCGCCACGCGAGTTGCCAAGGTATAATCCCACCATGACCCCGGGGCCCGAAAACCCGAAGTGACCGCAAACGGCGGGACGGCTGAAAGCTGTCCTACCGTTTACTTGTGTTAGTGATCGCCAACCTTGCTGATGATTCTGGACTGACCCATGCTGAAGAATTACGAGGATTACCGGCGGGTATGGACTGAGATCACTGACCTGTCTCATGGACACGGTGGGAGTGGCTGGCGAATGGGAGAGCGACTATGGAGTCCAACTGAAACGAAAGGGCGTCAACGACGATATCGGCTGATGCGTAGAGTCAAAGCAGACGATCTCATCCTCCACTTCGTGAAAGGTCCATACGAAGCGCAGGCCTCCGGTCGACGATTCATTGGTTACTCCAAGGCAAATGGAGCTGTAGAGGAGACGTCTGAAGAGCCGCCAGATCCTGGTGTTTACCGAGG
This sequence comes from Phycisphaeraceae bacterium, assembly GCA_029260675.1. Lineage (GTDB taxonomy): Bacteria > Planctomycetota > Phycisphaerae > Phycisphaerales > Phycisphaeraceae > JAJRRS01. The sequence continues at coordinate 9,735 of JAJDCV010000252.1, read as the reverse complement.
TCGAGGTCCATTTCTCGTTGTGCCGCTCAGAGACTTCACCGCCTTCTTGTCTCCTATTTATTCAAATGAATTTTCTGATGCGTTTGCCGATGAAATTGCCGCTGAGATTCCATATTGGACTGGCAAGTACCATACTTTTTGTATCAAGCCGAAAGCGGGTCGTATCGAGCCGAATAACGGTTTCTATTTGACTGAGTGCTCTCAGCTGGTGTTCAAGTTGGTAAGTGATTTGCAGTCAACCGGCATCGGGGGTGAGGATGATGTAAAGAGAAGCTCGAGAGTCCTCAAGGCAGTAATCGAAGGATCAGAAAGCATTCGTGAATCGAGGTATTTTTCTCGTAATAAGCGGCTTGCTGAGGAGGCGAAGCAGCGAGACACATGGACTTGTCAAGGATGCGGCCTATGTCCCGGATTGCTCTACCGTACTTGGGGGAAACGTGCGATCGAGTGCCACCATCTGTATGCATTTGGGAGTCAACAAAGGGTTGAAGGTGCAAAGTTGAGAGAAACTACGCTTGATGACGTAGTATCGTTGTGTCCTACATGTCATCGTGTCATTCATAAGCGAAAACCTCCTCTCACGATTGAAGAGCTCCGGCGGACATTCAAGACCCAGCTTAAATTGGTAAAGTCGTAATTCTTCGAATAGGAAAATCTAAGAACCCCGGGGGGCGGTGCTCTGTACCAACTCTTATGCGCACAACCCCATCGCACCGCCCAAGGGTGAAGGCGTGATGCATGATGGATCGCGCCCGCCGACAACCTCACGGCGGCGGTCGACAACTCCCCTGAGTATCCAAAGATTAATAGAGCCGGGAAACGTGGGCGGCCCCTCATCTCTCAAAGCCCAAGTCTTTAGGCCATGGGACCAGGACACACACCGACTCCCACACCCCCTTCACTCCTTCGGCAACGCCTTAATAAACTTGCCCACCAGGTTGACGGTTGATTTCTCGTGCATCCACGCCTCGTTGTTGTGTTGCAGATGGAACGGGTCCGTCGTCGTGACAATCAACATGTCCAATTCATCCAATAGGATGATCAGTTGTCCGCCGTGCCCCCAGGCCAAGTCGAACCGGTGGTCGCCGACGCTGGCGGACCAGAACTGATAGCCGTACCCCAGTTCGCGGAAGTAGGGGCCGGCATGGTTCACTTTATCCCTGGTGACCCAGGCGTCAGGCGAGTAGTTTTCCAGCGACGCTTCGACCCAGTCGGCCGGGATGACCTGCTTGCCTTCGAATTTCCCTTCGTTCAGATACAGCGAGCCGAACCGGGCCATATCACGGGCGGACATGTGCAGATCCCCGCAGCCGTTGTTGTGGCCGTGCGCATCCGTGCCCCAGTCGCCCGGCTCCGCGCCGATCGGTGTAAACAGGTTTTCCTGCGCGAACGACTTGAGGTTGGTCCCGCTCACCCGGGCCAGGATGATCCCCAGCCAGTTGGACGACAGGTTGCTGTAATTGAACTGCGTCCCCGGATCGCCAATCAGGGGGACGATCTCGATGTCCTCGACGTATTCGCCCGTCAAGATACGGGTCCAATAGGCGGGGTCGATCTCCTCCCAGGGGTAGCCAGCCCGCATCCCCAGCAGGTCCCGGATCGTGATCTGCTGCTTCCTGGGATCCGTAATCTTTTCAGCCACCTCGGGAAAGAACTCGACCATCCTCTGATCCACGCTGGACAGAAGCCCCCGCTCCAACGCGATCCCCGTCAGCGCGGAGGTGTAGCTCTTCGTCACCGATTGCACCCGTGCCTTCTGCTCAATCGACCCTTCATTGAAGTATTTTTCCGCGATCAGTTTGTCGTTCTTGATGATCAATAGGCCGTAGAGCCTGGGCATGTGTGCCGCATCGTTATACAACTCCGCCACAAGACGCGTGTCCAGCCCCTGCGCCCCGGGCGTTGACACCGGCCAGTCATCCCGTTCAATCGGCGCGTATTCAACTGTTTCGAGTGATTCCGGTGATGGCCGGAGCATCTGAACGATCTTGGGGCGCGTCGCCTTGATCTGTTCGTAGTCCAACTGCAAACCCATCGGCCCAAGCGCCTGAGCGAGTGTGTCATAGATCCCCTTGGCATCATCGAAACGCGCCGCCACCGCATCCGAGGCGGTGTTCGCAAAGTTGTCTCTGAGATACCTGTCCGCGCCGTGGTCCAACAAGGCCTGAACGATCTCGGTACGGCAAAGGAACGCGGCGTTGTGAAGCGGCGTGGCACCCTGGCTGTTTTTGATCCCCAGATCGGCCCCGCCCTCGATCAACGCAATCGCCGCCTCGGTCTTGCCAAACACGGTTGCGATCGCCAGGGGGCTGGACCCGTAGGCATCCAATTGATTCAGGTCCGAGCCTATCTCGATGTGTTGGCGCACGGCATCCACATCCCCCTGAAGGGCCGCCATGTGCAGGCCGACCACCGGGGCCGTGTCCACCTCCCCGTGAACCACAAACGATGCAAGGAGTGTGACAACGAAAACCGCTGCTAATGTTTTCATGATGACTTCCTTTCGGGAAAGTGAGCACAAGCCTTGTCCGCGGTCTGACCAACACGACCCGATCGACATCCGGCCGCACGAGTGGCGGGTGATTCAGGCCTAGTATAAAGATTTTTAAATCTTAATACACGCGAGGGAGGGGTAAAACAAGAAGAAAATCGCGAGTGCCCGCATGGAGTTGTTCCCGTGCGCACACCTCCAGCGATGACACGAAGAAAAATCCACGACAACGCACACTTCGTTAGCCTCCTTGCCGCCCACAACTTACACCATCTGAAATACGCCACCACACCACCCCCATGCGCACAAACCCGTCGTTCCGCCCAAGGGTGGAGGCGCGATGTATTACGGATCGCACCTGCCGACAACCTCACGGCGACGATCGACAGCTCCACTGAGTATCCAAAGATTAAAAGGACCGGGACTCGAGGGCTGCCCCCACGGAACGCTGCGCTCAAAAGGCGTAGCCGGTGACGGGACGTTGGAGCGGATCGCCCCGGCTAGATGACGGATAAACAGGACGCGGCCTCGGCCCGGTCCCGATGCAGTCCGCCCCTGCCGTTACCGCCGGAAAACCGTGAGTTTTGGAAATTAAGATTGAACCGCGAAGATACGAAGAAGGACAGGCATGCAGATTTACCACAGAGGCACAAAGAAGAATTAAAGATGTAATCCCTCAGCCCCCGGCTCTGCCGGGGGATCGCCGGGGGATAACACATATGGATGAGTAAGAAGCGTCATCTGCGCAATCTGCGGATACCTCATCTCCGCGCATCCCTCTGCGTCCTCCGCGCCTCTGCGGTGAATCTCTTATTATCTACTCTGTGCTCTCTATGCCCTCTGTGGTTAGATGCTTCTCTTCTCCGCGCTCTTCGCGCCTTCGCGGTTTAACCCGATGACCTACTTCCCTGCCGCGTGCGCCAGCATCTCTTCGGAGATCTCGATATTCAACGCCTTGGCGACCCGTGCGCCGTAGTCCGGGTCGGCTCGGAAGAAGTGGCATAGTTGAAGCATCTGCACTTTTTCGCGCGCCTGGCCCAGTGCGCCGGCGATCGCGTTCGCGGCACGGTCGCGTTCGTCCTCGGGCATCAGCCGCCAGAGGTCGCCGGCCTGGGTGTAGTCGTCGTGGTCTACGCGCGAGTTGTAGCGGTCCGCCACCACCTGCCCGGCATCATCCGTCTCCAACGGCATCGGACATTCCTTGTGGGCCGGGTCATCCTTGGGCGTCCCTTCCAGCGTGTTGGGGAAGTAGTTCGGCTTGGAGCCGTACTCGGCCGAAGTCATCGAACCATCACGGTGGTAGTTCGCGTACGGGCACTTGGGTTTATTGATATCGAGCTGCTGGTAGTTGGTCCCAACACGGTAGCGGTGTGCATCGGCGTAACTCATCAGCCTGGCCTGGAGCATCTTGTCCGGGCTCGGCTCGATGCCGGGCACCAGCGACGAAGGACTAAACGAGCTCTGCTCAACCTCGGCGTGGTAGTTCTCGGGGTTCCGGTTCAACTCAAGCGTCCCCACCTCGATCAGCGGGAACTCCGCGTGAGGCCAGACCTTCGTCAGGTCGAACGGGTTCCACTTAAAGCTCTTCGCCTGCTCGTCGGTCATCACCTGGATGCAGAAACGCCACTGCGGGAAGTCACCTTTTTTGATGCTCTCGTAGAGATCGCGTTGATGCGATTCGCGGTCCTTGCCGATCAGCTCTGCTGACTCCGCATCGGTCATCGTCTTGATGCCTTGCTTGGTCTTGAAGTGGAATTTCACCCAGACCCGCTCGTTCTTGTCGTTGACGAACGAATAGGTATGGCTGCCGTACCCGTTTACATGTCGCAGTGTCTTTGGCAGCCCGCGGTCGGAGAACAGGATCGTGACCTGGTGCAGCGACTCCGGGCACTGGCTCCAGAAGTCCCACTGCATGTCCATGTCGCGCATGTTTGTTTTAGGATGGCGCTTCTGGGTGTGTATGAAGTGTGCAAACTTAAGCGGGTCACGGATGAAGAACACGGGCGTGTTGTTCCCCACCATGTCCCAGTTGCCTTCCTCGGTGTAGAACTTCAGCGCAAACCCGCGGACGTCGCGCTCGGCATCGGCCGCGCCCTTTTCGCCCGCCACGGTCGAGAAGCGCAGGAACACGTCCGTCTTCTTGCCAACATCCGAGAGGAACGCGGCCTTGGTGTATTTCGTGACGTCGTGGGTGACGGTGAACGTCCCGTGCGCCGCCGTGCCCTTGGCATGAACAACACGCTCGGGGATCCGCTCGCGGTTGAACTGCTGCATCTGTTCGAGCAGTTGCACGTCCTGCATCATCAGCGGCCCACGCGGCCCGGCGGTCATCGAGTTCTGCATATCGCCGATCGGTCGGCCCTCGGCGGTGGTCAGCTTTGGTTCCTGGTCTTGTCCCATCGTGTGTCTCCTGATCCGTTTAGGTGGCGGCTAAGCCCGCCGGGGTTGCGGTGCCGGGTATCATCGGGCAGAGTATAGGTTAGAATAATTCTAAGTAAAGCCGCCCCGGGGTATCCGCAGGTGGGTATTGATGACGACCGTGCATAATCAGGGGATACGGCATCGGTAGTCGATGAAACCGCGTAGGGGCGGTTTTTTGCAGGGAGAGTTGCTGTGACATCTAATGGTCTGAAAGTCCTGGTCCTTGCCGGCGGCCCCGATCGGGAGCGGGCGGTGAGTCTGGATGGGGGCGGGCAGGTCGCCAAGGCGTTGGGTGAGGCGGGGCACGAGGTGTTGCAACGTGACATCCTGCCGGACGATCTCTCGGCATTGGACGAGTTCGCCAAGTGGGGGGGTGATGTGATCTTCCCTGTGCTGCACGGGCCCTGGGGTGAGGGCGGGGGGCTGCAACGGATATTAAGTGACCGGGACTTGTGTTACGTCGCCAGCGGACCGGCCGCGGCGGCGCTTTGCATGAATAAGCACCTGACCAAGCAGACCGTCGCTGAGCACGGCGTGCAGACCCCCGAGTCACAACTGTTGTTGCCCGGCCAGACGCGGACGGTCGAAGCACCGGTGGTGATCAAAGCATTAGAGGAGGGCTCGACGTTCGGGCTTTCGATCTGCAAGACGGAGGGCGAAGCCGACGCGGCGCGTGAGCAGTTAAGCAAGGACTACCCCAAGCTCTTGGCTGAGCGTTATGTCCCCGGCAAGGAGCTGACGGTCGGCGTGATCCAGGGTAAAGACGGTGAGCCCGTCGCCTTGCCCGCGATCCAGATCGTCCCGGCGGGCGAGTGCTACGATTACGACGCCAAGTACCAGCGCGACGACACGCAATACCTCTTCGACATCGATCTGCCCGAAGAAACGCTCCAGCAGATCAGCGACTGGTCGCTGGCCGCGTACCGTGTGCTTGGGGTCCGCCATCTTTGTCGTGCCGATTTCATCGTGGATGAGTACGGCCGGCCCTGGTTTATCGAGGTCAATACGATGCCCGGGTTTACGACGCACTCACTACTTCCGATGGCGGCCAAGCAGGCGGGGCTGGATCTTGCCCAGCTTACCAACCGGCTGGTGCGGCTGGCGTGGGAGGGCTCGCCGGATACACAGGTTCAGACCGGCTAAGCGATCAGTCGGCCGAGCGTTAAAGTTGTGTATGTCGCCGGAATAACCTTGCATTATCTGTTAATCGTCTTTAGGATTTACGATCTGTCCCCCGGCGTGTGGGTGGCAGGTTCGGCATTTCTTTACATTGACTCTGATCAGGAGGGGAATCATGATTAAGTTTCCAGAAGATGGATTATTGCGTGGATTGACCGCCTCGGTGCTGCTGCTGGCGCTGACGCAGGGATCCTGGGCACAGACCACCAACTTCGACGCCGGCGGCGACGGCACGAACTGGACCGACCCGCTTAACTGGGACACCGGCGAGCCCAACGGCATCGGCTTCGATGCAGTAATCGACGGCGTCGCGCTCAGCCCGTTCAATGTCCAACTCACCGCGGACCGGATCATCGGGAACCTCACCGTCGGGGACGAAGACATCCTCCGTCTTCTCAACGCGACCGACCTGGAGGTCGGCACGGGGATCAACAACGTCGGCACCATCCGGATTATCAGCGGTGCTTCGACGACCAGCCTGCGGATCGAATCCGCGGTCACACTCACAGGTGGCGGCACTGTATTGATGGAGGGCGCTAACGCCCGGATCGCCGACTCCACGGGTTTGGCCGATACCGGGCACCTGACCGTCAATAGCGGCAACTCGGTCATAGGACGGGGAGCCATCGGCAGCAACCGCACACAGATCACCAACCACGGCACCATCCAGGCGAGCGTCGGCGGCGCCACGCTCACCATCGACCCCGGCACCGGCAACATGGTCAACGACGGCCTGCTCGAAGCCATCCAACTCAGCACACTTCAACTGAGCACCGGGGTCTACACCAACACCCTCGGCACCATCCGAGCCGATACAGGTTCTAGCGTCGAGCTCCTCTCCGGCCCGACCATCACCAACGGCACGCTCCAGACCGTCGGGACCGGCGTCATCGAGACCGGCAACGCCACCCAAACCACACTCAACGACGTCACCCTCAATGGCCTGCTGCGGATCAATAACGGCGACAACGTTGAGCTGACCGGGACCTTCACCAACAACCCCGCCAGCACCGTCCGGATCGACAGCCTGGCTTCGGGGACCGACCTGCTGATCGAGACCGCCGTCACCCTCATCGGCGGCGGGACCATCGAGATGGTCAACGCCAACGCTCGCATCGCCGACGTGACCGGGTTGGCGGATACGGGCCACCTGATTAACAACGACCACCTGATCCACGGCCAGGGCAGCATCGGCAGCAACCGTACACAGATCACCAATCACGGCACCATCCGCGCCGATGTCGCCGCCGCGAGCCTGAACATCGACCCCGGCACGGGGGGCCTGCTCAACGACAGCCTTATGGAAGCGACCAACGGCGCGACCCTGACACTGGGTGCCGGTGCCTACAGCAACCTCGGCGGCACCATCCGGGCACAGACCGGGTCGAACGTGACCTTCCTCTCCGGCCCGACGATCACCAGCGGCACACTCTCGACCGTCGGCACCGGCGTCATCGAAACCGCCAACCCTACGAAGGCCACCCTCAACGACGTCACGCTCGACGGCCTGCTGCGGATCAATAACGGCGACAACGTCGAGCTGACCGGCACATTTACGGATAACGCCACCAGTGTCATCCGGATCGATGCGGCTGCTTCGGGTACCGACCTGCAGATTGAGGGCCCGGTCACGCTGACCGGGGGCGGCACGATCGAGATGATCGGCGTCAACGCCAGGATACAAGATGAGGGAGGGCTCGCGACGGGCCACCTGATCAACAACGACCACCTGATCCACGGCAACGGCCAGATCGGCGTCAACCGCACACAGATCACCAACCACGGCACCATCCGCGCGGACGTGGCGGCAGGAACACTGATCCTCGACCCCGGCACGGGCGGCATGGTCAACGACAGCCTCCTGGAAGCGACCAACGGCGCGACCCTGCGTCTGACCGCCGGCACCTACACCAACACCCTGGGCACCATCCGCGCCCAGACCGGATCGACCGTGACCTTCCTCTCCGGCCCGACCATCACCAACGGCACGCTGGCGACCGTCGGCACGGGTATCTTCGAGACCGCCAACGCCACCCCCACCATCCTCAACGACGTCACGCTCGACGGCCTGCTGCGGATCAACAACGCCGACAACGTCGAGCTGACCGGTACGTTCACCGACAACGCCACCAGCGTCATCCGGATCGACGCCGGCGCCTCATCGACCGACCTGCAGATCGAGGGCCCGGTCACACTGACCGGGGGCGGCACGGTCGAGATGAACGGTGCCAACGCACGGATACTCGATGAGGCAGGGGCGATCCTGGGCCACCTGACCAACAACGACCACCTGATCCACGGCAATGGCCAGATCGGCGTCAACCGCACACAGATCACCAACCACGCCACCATCCGCGCGGACGTCAATGCCGGGACCATGATCATCGACCCCGACGCGCGGGGGCTGGTCAACGACAGCCTCATGGAGGCGACCAACGGCGCAACCCTGCGACTCAACGCGGGTGACTACACCAACACCGGCGGCACGATCCGCGCACAGACCGGCTCGACCGTGTCACTCGCCACCGGCCCCACCATCACCAACGGAACACTCTCGACCGTTGGTACGGGTGTCATCGAGACCGCTGACGCCACCAAAGCCACACTCAACGGCGTCACGCTCGACGGCCTGCTGCGCATCAATAACTCGGACAACGTCGAACTCCAGGGCACGGTCACCAATAACCCCGCCAGCATCATCCGTATCGACGCCGGTGCCTCATCGACCGACCTGATTATCGAAGGCGACGCCACCCTCACCGGTGGCGGGACGGTCGAGATGGTCGGCACCAATTCTCGGATACGCGATGATGCCGGCTCGATCCTGGGCCACCTGACCAACGCCAACAACCTGATCCACGGCCGAGGGAATATCGGCGGCAACCGAACGCAGATCACCAACGGCGGCACGATCGCCTCGGACATCGCTTTGGCAACCATGACGATCGACGTTGACCCACGCGGGCTCATCAATACCGGCACGCTGCGGGCAGAGAACACCGCGACGCTGCATATCATCGACGCCTTCGCCAACGACGGTGCGATCGTCGCGACCGCGGGCAGCACCGTGAGGATCGATGGGACGCTGACCAACAACGCCGGCGGCACCCTCTCCGGCAACGGCGTATTTCAGATGGGTAATACCGGCATCGTTGACATCCTCAACGACGGCGCGATCGCACCCGGCGCGTCACCCGGTGGCCTGTTAATAGATACCGGCACACTGACCTTCGGGCTCACCGGACAGTTGGATGTCGAGCTCGGCGGGCTCGTAGCCGGCACCGACTACGACCGCGTCTCCGTCCTCGGCGACGTCGTCCTCGGCGGCACGCTGAACGCCTCGATCTTCGGTGGCTTCCCGCTGACCGTCGGCGACACCTTCGACGTCCTGGTCGCCAACGGGTCGGTCACCGGAACTTTCAGCACCGTCAACCTCCCCGCCGCGCCGGGCGCAGGCTTCGGAATCTTCTACGGCACCAACTACGTCCGGCTCACCGTCGGGCTGATCGACGGCGACCTGAACTTCGACGGGTTCGTCGGGATCGATGACCTCAACCTCGTCCTGGGCAACTGGAACCAGACCGTCACCGCGGGCGACCTGCTTTCCGGCGACCCCTCCGGCGATGGGTTCGTCGGGATCGTGG
>JAJDCV010000251.1 GCA_029260675.1 Phycisphaeraceae bacterium | reverse complement strand
GTCGGTGATTGTGCTGAACTGGTCGGGGGGGTCGGCGTGGAGTTTTTCGCTGCGGTTGGGCGGTGTTGGGGAGCCGGGTGCGGAAGCACCCTCCGCCGGGGGGGCGGCGTGCATGGCGGGGGTTCCTGTCAACGTGGATATCACCAGTGCAATGACGAATGTGATTGGGTGGGGGCGGCGCAGGAGTTCAGAGGCGGCGCGACAAGTCGCGGCGCTTCGTAGAGGGATCTTTGTCATGATGGGTCGCTTCGGAGGGTTTAGTCGTCCTGATCGGTCTTGTAGTCTTCAAATTCGCCGTTGGCTTCGGCTTCGTCGAGGTATTTCTGGAAGTCACCCATCTTGTAGCTGATGAAGCAGAAGGCGTGGTGGAGGGTGAGCCATTCGATGTCGGTGGGGTCCTCGTCGAGGTCCTTGCGCATCTTGTTGAGTTCGGCGAGGAAGGGTTCGAGTTTCATGGGTGGTGCAGGCTTGAGGGTTGAGTCGTGAGGCTTGAGTTCAGAGCCGCGTCGCCCTCGACGCGGTCCGCCGTGGGGGCACGGCGGCTCTGTTTTCGGTGAAAGAAGCATTCGGCGCTGTTTATTAAATCATCAATCAAACATCATAAATCATCAATGCATTTACGCTACGGCGGCGGTGATTTTCTTCGCGGCGTCGGTGAGGTCGCTGCCGACGGTCATGGTGGGGATGTCGGCTTGGGCGGCTTGGAGGATCTTGCGTGCGGGCTCGACGTTGGTGCCTTCGAGGCGGACGACTAATGGGACGGTGAAGCCGACTTCCTTGGCGGCGGTGACGATGGCGTTGGCGATGGTGTCGCACTTGGCGATGCCGCCGAAGATGTTTACGAGGACGCCCTTGACCTTGTCGTCGGCGAGGATGATGCGGAAGGCCTCGGTGACGGCCTCTTCACTGGCGGAGCCGCCGACGTCCAGGAAGTTGGCGGGCTCCTGGCCGTGGAGCTTGATAATGTCCATGGTGGCCATGGCGAGACCTGCGCCGTTGACCAGGCAGCCGATGTTGCCGTCGAGCTTGATGTAGGTGAGCCCGAAGCTGTTGGCGCGTGCCTCGTCGGCCTCTTCTTCGTTAGGATCGGCGAGGCCCTGGATGTCCGGGTGGCGGAAGAGGGCGGAGTCGTCGAAGTTGATTTTTGCGTCGATGGCGAGGACCCGGCCGTCGGGGTTGTCTGCGTCGGGGGGGGTGAGGATCAGGGGGTTGATCTCCGCGAGGCTGGCGTCGGTGGCGAGGCAGAGCTTGACGAGGTTGGTCATGATCTTTGCGGCCTGGCCGACCTGCTTGCCTTTGAAGCCCAGGAGGAAGGCGACCTTGCGGGCTTGGTAACCCAGGAGGCCGGCGGTGGGGTCGATAGGTTCGCGGAGTATTTTTTCGGGGGTTTCCGCGGCGACCTTTTCGATCTCGACGCCGCCTTCGGTGGAGGCGATGAGGGTGAGGTTGCCGGCGGCACGGTCGGTGGCGATGCCCAGGTAGTACTCTTTTTGGATATCAACGCCGGCGGCGACCAGGAGCTTGTGGACGGTGACGCCCTCGGCGGTGGTCTGCGGGGTGATCAGGGGCTTTGAGAGGATGGCCTGGGCCGCGGCTTTGGCTTCGTCGGCTGATCTGACGAGCTTGACGCCGCCGCCTTTGCCGCGGCCGCCTGCGTGGACCTGGGCCTTGACGACGGCGAGGGTGGAGCCGTGGTTGTTGGCGAGGTCGTCGAAGGCTTTAGCGGCCTGGTCGGGTGAGTCGACCACGATGCCCGCGGGGACGGGGACGTTGAATTTTTCGAGGAGGTCACGGGCTTGGTATTCGTGGATATTCATGGCGGTCCTGGGAGTGAAATACGGCGGAACTGATTAAGAAGAGGGATCATATCGCTGAGACGCCACAGGGCCAACTGGGCCGGGTGGTGAGCGTTTGGTGTCCGATAATCGTTTTTAATGTAAATACGGCTTATGCGTCGATCCGTAGGTATTCGGCCCCAAGAAAACCATTTAATATTGTCTAATGACGGTTGATTGTGGGATTTGAGGACAGGCCTGGGCGGCCAACAGCGAAGGAGCGCACCGTGAAATTTTCAGCTACCGGGTACGTGCGTCGGTTGGGGCGTGCGATGAAAATGACCGCTGCGGGGCCTGGTGCGTGCGATTCGCCGGGTGCGGGGCTTGAGCCGTTGGAGGCCAGGGTGCTGCTGTCCGGGGCGACACAAGGGGATCTGCCTGACCTTAGCAACGGGGCGGTTTTCGGAAACTATACCTATCAGGTTGATGTTCCAGAGCAGGGGGATGCGACTAATTACCAACAGGCATACGGCCACGATCCTTTTGGCAGGCCGAATGTTGGCGATTGGGGGTTGGGGGTTTCTGATACAGGACGGTTGGTGCGGGATTTTCGTGATAGTTTCACGCCGTTGAACCAGAACGATGTTCAGGTGTTGCCTTACATTAACAGCGTTGTGATTGGAGGCGGGCATCTCAAGGCCGGCTCGCCGACGCGTATCACGGCGCACGGCGTGAACCGCGGCTTTTTTTTCGGTTTGAATCCTGATAAATCCGGCGCGATCGATCGGGTGATGTTTTTTTACGATGCCGATGGCGACCGGCGGATGGATGACTTCCTGGGTGAGGATACGGTTGGGGACGATGGGGTGTACTCGATTCTTACAGAGCTGGGGGCGGACTATGCGTTGAGTACGGACGGGCGGGTTGTCGCGGTGGTGATGGATACGGACGGCAACTATGGGGCCAGAGATGTGCTCGCCGAGGAGCGGTTGAGCGTCGAGATCGGTGCGGGGAAAGGCCTGGTATATCACGAGGCGGATGGTTCGGAAGTCACCGTTACTTTAGCTGGCGGGGGCACAGCGAGCGTGCTATTACAAGGCACGGGGGTACGCGCTCACGACCTGGGGGGTGTGGTCGAGATCAAGGGCGATGCCGTTCTTGAGGATATCAATCTTGAAGAGACCACCGGGCGCAGCAAGCTCGTCATCGATGTGTCAGGCGGTCGTGGTAAAGCATCAAGAGCGACGATGCTCGGCGATGTTACGGGTTCGACGCCGTTGGGCCTGTTGTATGCACCGCGGGTCGATTTTCTCGGCGGGGTCACGATGTCCGGCCGGGGTGTGATCCGCAGCCTCAAGGTGAGGTCGATCGGCTACATCGGGATGCCCGGCGATGGGTTTGTAAAGGGGGTCAAGATCTCGGCGGGCAGGATCAACGGGCGGATCAAGATCGGATCACACCTGCGTTTGCTGAATGCGGGGACGGTGCCGCGGATGTATCTGACCGCGCCCAGCGCCGAGCGCATCCTCATCAGGGGAAACTACCTGTCGGGTTGGGTGTCGCTTGAGGACAGCGATGCAAAGGAGAGCCTTGGCCTGATGGTGGTCGGTGGTCGGATGAACGATGTGCAAGTCCATGCGGCGGCATCGATCGACACGATCCGTGTCAGCCAGATGAGCCGCAGCCGCGTGGTGGCGGGTGCCTGGACTCATAACCTCATTGCGGACGAGCCTACGCTGGGCCTGGTCAGGCAAGGCACGATCCAGAAGCTGCGGGTGGGCAGGTTTATTAATTCCAAGGTTACCACCTGGCGGCTTGGGCGGGTGCGTCTGGATGAGGTTCGGGACTGGATCGGGGAGGGGGGAGGCCTTAGCTATCACCGCCTTGGGGTCTATCGCGGGCCATCGGTCTCCACCCCGACGTTTATTCAGGCGTTGACGAGCGATCAACTCGATTTTTAGCGTGTTTAGGAAGATGATTTGCCCGGGGGGTCTGGCTGGACGATAATGGAGGTAGTGAAGCGAGAAGCCCCCAAGGTTATCGGCCCGGTTTCGGGTGCCCCCGCGTTGATGCTGACGTTGTCGGTGCTGCTGTGCATCGGGGCGATGGCGGATGGTTCGGCTGCGGCTGCTGTGGTGGCCCAGAGCCTGGGGCGACACGGGACGACCGCCAGCGAGCGGGAGTCGGTGGCGTCGTTGCTGTCGAGTCTGAATGAAGCGGCGCGAAAGCTTTGTCGGCACCACGCCGGTCAGGCTGTGACTACTAAGTCGATCCCGATCGATGTGTTGGTGGGTGATGAGCCGACGGCACTTCGTGTGTATGAAGACGCGGAGCGTTGCGACAGCCGGCGCCCGGCCCTGGCGCACTTGCTGAACCTGCCCCCGCCCGTGGTGACGATCTGACGCCGCGTCGACCTCCCGATCCACAACCGATTAGTTTGCATAGACAAGCCGAGCTTAGGCCACCCGTTTGCGTGATGCGCGGGGCACCGGGTCAGGCATCCGATACACCCTCCCGGTTCCCGGTGAAATCATCACGGGGCCGATCCAGATTCAATGAGGCACGACCATGGTTGTCCAATACATCAGCAAGCCCTTTGTCAAAGTCTTCGGCTCCCGTAACGACCGGCTGCTTAAGCGCTACACCCGATGGGTGGCTTTGATCAACGAGTTGGAGCCGCAGATGCGGGCTCTTAGCGACGCGGAACTCAAGGCGAAGACGGCCGAGTTTCGTCAGCGTGTGGCCGACGGCGAGTCGTCTGACGATCTGCAGATCGAGGTGATGGCGGTGGCGCGGGAGGCGATGGACCGGGCGGTGGGGATCCGCAACATCTTCAACCCGGAGGCGGGGTTTGATCCTTCGGAGCTGCCCGGGGATATGCAGGGTGTGTACGAGCGGGTGAAGGCGGCGGCGGATGCTCTGGAGCCTGCGGAGTTGCTTGGGGGCGAGCCGGCGCCGGGGTGGATGCAGGTGGAGATCCCCGTCGAGTTGTATGAGGCGGTGCGTGAATTGCATCCGTTATCCAAGCCGCCGTTCCGGGCCCGGCCGTTCGATGTGCAGTTGATCGGCGGGATGGTGTTGGGCGAGGGGAAGATCGCGGAGATGAAGACCGGCGAGGGCAAGACGATCGTCGGGCCTTTGGCGTGTTACGTCGCCTGTGTGGATAGCCTGCAGTGCAGCGTGATCACGGTCAACGACTACCTGGTGCAGCGTGACCGAGACTGGGTGTTCCCGTTTTATTACCACCTGGGTCTGAACGTCGGGGCGATCCACCCGATGCACGCGCTCGAGGAGCAGGCTAAGGTGCTGGCCGCTATCCCGGGGCACCCCTACGCAGAACTCGATCTGCAGGATCCGCGGACGCTGATCGACGCGGCCAATAACCTCAAGCGTCAGGCGTACGACTGCGACGTGGTGTACGGGACCAACAGCGAGTTTGGTTTCGATTACCTGCGTGACAACATGAAGCTGAGCGTGCAGGAGCAGATGCAGAAGCATCGGGACTTCTGCATCATCGACGAGGTGGACTCGATCCTGGTCGACGAGGCGCGTACGCCTTTGATTATCTCGGGCCCGGCGCACGACCAGGCGCCGCAGTACGCGCTGGCGGACCAGGTCGCTGCGCACCTGATGCAGAAGCAGCGAGAGTGGGACGCGGCGAACAAGAAGTATGAGCAGGTCGAGCTGAAGGCCAAGGGGCTGGAGGGGGACGCCCGCAACTCGCGCGACAAGGCCAAGGCGGCGCAGATGCGCGAGGAGATGAAACAACTGATGGAGGTCGAGCTCCCGAGGTTGGAGGCCGAGCGCGATCAGCACGTGCAGTTTTACGAGGTCGAGATGGAGCGGAAGGCGGCGCACCTGACCCACGAGGGGATCGCCGAGGCGCAGAAGAAGGCGGGGATCGGGTCGTTCTACGTCGGGAACAACATGGACTTCCCGCACCTTCTGGAGAACGCGATCCGAGCGCACGCGGTGTACCA
>JAJDCV010000250.1 GCA_029260675.1 Phycisphaeraceae bacterium | reverse complement strand
GGGTCGGCCGCGTGCAGGTCGTGCAGGTGGTCGCTTAACCGGTCCTGCCCCAATAGCTTCCCGTCGGCACCCCGGAGTTCTGTCAGGCCGTCGGTAAACATCGCCAGCAGGTCGCCGCGTCGGATCACCGTCTGCTGGCTGCTCAACGCCTGGCGGGTCACACCAAGCGGCAGGTTCGCCGCGTGCTGGAGGCGGTGAATTTTTCCATTGGTCTCGATGACCACCGGAGGCGGATGGCCGGCGTTAAGGCACTCGACGGTGTGGTGGACCACGTCCACCGCGACCGCGGTCATGGTCACGAACGAGTTGTCATCGAGGTAGGCGCACAGGTGTTCGTTGATCTCCTGCATCATGTGGGTCAACCCGTGCCCGACGCCCAGCGAGGCGTGCGCCAGCGCGTGCAGCTTGGAGGCGATCAGCGCGGCCGGCAACCCCTTGCCACAGACGTCGGCGATCAACAACACCACCCGGCGGTCCGCGGCACGGATCACGTCGGCGTAGTCGCCCCCGATCCACCGGCAGGGCTCGAAGCCGATCATGATGTCCAGGCCCTCCACCGAGGGCTTCGCGGGCACCAGGCTCATCTGGATATCCCGTGCGCGCTGCAATTCCAACTCGCTGATCCCTTGTATGTTCGCGCCGCCCTCCACCGCCTCGGTACCGCCGCCGCCGTCGGCCGCGCCGCGCTGACTCGGTGCCGGGTGTACTTGCTCGGCCACCTCCTCCGGGAACTGAAAGCGGTAGCCGATGTCACGGATCGTCTGGATATACGTCGGCCGTTGTGGGTCCGGCTCGATCTTGTTGCGAAGCGTCGTGATGCAACGGTCGACGCTTCGGCCGGTGACGATGACGTTTCGGCCCCAGACCTCGTCGATGATGTCCGAGCGGGTCAGCGCCCTGTCCGGCCGACGGACGAAGTACGCCAGCATGCGGAATTCCTTGGGGGTCAACGCCAGTTCGTTACCGTCCTTAAGAAACCGGTGGGATACCAGGTCCAATTCACAGTTACCAAACCGATGCGTATCGACCTGCTCGGTTTGGTGCCTACGTAACAAGGCGGCGACTCGCGCAACCAGTTCGCGGATGTTGAAGGGCTTGGTCACGTAGTCGTCTGCGCCGAGTTCAAGCCCCCGGACGATGTCCGCCTCCTGGCCTTTGGCGGTCAGCATGATCACCGGCATGTCCAGCTTGCGCTCGCGGATCGTGCGGCAGACCTCGAAGCCATTGACCCTCGGGAGCATGATGTCCAAGAGAACCAGGTCAGGCGGGTCACTTAGGGCGGCGTCCAGACCGGCCCGGCCATCCGAGGCGGTGCGGACCCGGTAACCGCGCTGCTCGAAGTTGTCTGTGAGGCCACGGAGAAGCGCCGGGTCGTCCTCGATGATCAACAGTTTCTCACGTGACATCTTGCCCCGCCTCGCCTGCGTGCCCGACCAAGCCGTTGCGTACGGGGATTCTAAGCGTGAAGGTGCTGCCCTTGCCGATTTCACTATCGAGGTCCACCGTCCCGCCGTGCGCCAGGACGATTGCGCGGACGATGCTCAGCCCCAGCCCGACCCCGCTGCCGATGCCGCTGAGCGTCTGATCGACCTGGTAGAACCGCTTGAACACCCGCCTGCCTCCGACGCGCGAGATCCCGACGCCGTTGTCCTGGATCTGGAAACACACGCAGCCGTCACGGGCAAAGGCCCGCAGGATGATGTGCTTGTCTTCGCCGGAATATTTGTAGGCGTTATCCAATAGATTCACCACCGCGGTGACCAGGGCATCGGCGTCCCCGACGAGCGTGGGCAGGTTCGGCGCAGCCTCGATATCGAACCGACAACCGGGCGACTGGAACCGGTCGCGGACCGCCGCCGCCGCCGCGTCCACGATGTCCATCGGCCGGATGTCCGTGGGCTTAAAGGCGTAACGGTTCTGCTCCAAACGTGAGAACGTCAGGAAGTTCTCGATCAGTCGGCTTAAGCGTGTATTCTCCCGGCCGATCAGGTGCAGGTATTCGCGGACACGTCGGCCATCGAATTCCTCGGCGTCCAGCAGCGTGTCAATCAGCAGCCGCATCGACGCCAGCGGGGTCTTCAGTTCGTGTGACACGGTGGCGACCAGGTCGTTCTTCAGATGCGCGACCCGTATCTGTCGGCGGACCGCCCAGGCGATCAGCACCGCCATCGCCAGGGTCGATGCGATCACCAGCACGCCGGTCCATAAGTAGGCAGCGATCTGCCGCTCTGCCGAGGCGTCAAACATGGACCTGTCTTCAAGCGATAGCGACAGGCGCCAACCCGGCATCCATTCACCGGCTGTCGAAACCACCGGCGAAGGCCCGCCGGGCTCCCGGCCCGGAGGAAGAACCTCAAGCAGAACATCCGTTGGCAACGCCTTGGCCGACGCCCACTGACCGATCCGTCTCCGAAGACCCTCGGTCCGGTACAGCGCCAAGACATGCCCACCGGTCGAAGGCAGTTCCCAGACATCCGTCAGGGCGCTTGGGTAAACACCCGGGTCGGTTGATAACTCGGCGTCGGATTCGGCCCACATGGCAGCTATTTCTTCGGCATCAAACAATGAGAACGCCGGCAATTCCGGGTCGAGTTGGCGCAGCTGCATCATCAGGAACCGCCTCTGGCTCGAAGGCATCACCGTGTCCTGATAATCCAACAGACGTGCCGTAAGCCGATCCGCGGTGGCTGAGTAAACCTCGTCAGATGAGTCGTTGATCAACTGCAAAGCCCGCAACTCGGCGTCGGCGACAATGAGCCGGCCGCGCGCGTCCACGGCGTGGCGGTACGTGTCCTGCCCTAGTGTCTGCGTCAGTAGCCCCACCGCATCGTCGAACTTCTGAACACGGGCCAGGCAACGCGCCTGCGCCTGAAACGCCCGTGCCGCCAGGTTCGGATCGGTCGCACGCGCAGCGATGTCGGCATACGCCTTGGACGCAGCCAACGGGTCACTGTCTTTAAGCTCCAGACGTGAAGCCGCCGACCAGGCGCTGTCCTCCTCACCGTCTTCCAAAGCGAAATCCCTGGAAGGCTTTGGATACGCAAGCTGACCCGCCTGATCGGTCACGATCAGGCTGTCGGCCAGGTCGTTGTCCACACACTCGGCAAAAACCGCCGAAGCGGGCATCTGCTCAGCCATCTGAGCCAGCCGCTCGGCCCGCTGCGCCCAGAAACCGTCTAACTGGTCCCTGAGCACATCGAGCTGTCCGCGGTAGAAATCCGTCAATTCCTGTTGCACCGCCAGCCGCTCGTTCTGCATCGCCTGGGTCATGAACCACAGCACGCAGGCGGTCGGCAGCAGCACGACCAATGTCAGCAGCCACACCACGGGCCACCAGCCTCTCTCTCGGCCTGTGCCGGATCGGAATCGTGTGAGTCTGATGGGCACGATTATTTAGCCTTGTAAGAAGCAATGATCTGGTCAAACACAGGCTTGATGGTGTCGAAGTCATCGGCTTGGCATTTGGTCTCGAGCCGTGCGACGGTGGTTTCGCCCAACACGTAGGTGCGGTAGTCCACCATCTCATTACCCTGATCCACAAAATCCGCGATAAAGCTGGCGGCAGGCATGCCGTTGACTGTGTGCTCGACCCAGCTATCCGGGCGGACGGCATAACTCGTGGAGCGTTTCTGATCTTTGGCTGCCCTCTCCTCCGCGAACGTGCGGACAGGCTGGGTCGTGTCGAGCTCGGTCGACTCGATCGTCCTCGCGTTCACAACACAGAACACCATGGCATCCGGATGGATCAGATGAAGCCGCGTGCGCCCCGTTTCGTCATCATCGGTGTCGTAGATGTACCACGCCGCGGGCACCGTCAGCGAGAAGCCAAGTTTTTCATCCTCAAACTCGGTCGCCCCATCACCGCCCTGCGAACTCACAGAAATCAACTCACCGATGATGCCTTCGGCGCTGAACTTAATCGGGTATCTGTTCGCGTCGGCGCTGAACCAGAACTCCTGGTGAAGGAGGTTCGCTACCTCGAGGACGACCTTGTAGCTTTCGAACTCACCGGCCGGGACAGTGAGCGTATCTTTCGCCTCGACCTCGAGCGTCACGTCCAGCTGCTTCCCCGAGAATGTCACGAAGATCGGGAGCGTCGTCTTGTACCCTACCTCCAGCGGCAAACGCCGGATCAACTGGACCGCCTGCTCGTTGTCGAAGATCAACTCATCAGGCGCAACCGAGACTTCCTGATCTTCCCGGCCGGTCCCGGATAGCTGCACCTCGGTCGGTGTGTAGACCGCGTTCGTCTCGCCAAGCAGCGTGTGCGCAAACCAGCTGGACAGCGGACGGAATGTTTCGGGTTCGGCATCCACACCGCTGACACCCTGCGTGCCATTGATCGCGAGGTAACGGCGTGTCTGTAAACGCCAGGCATCTTTGCCCTCGTCTGTCACCACCCTGTCTTGGGACCAGGCGAAGGTGCCGATCTTCAGGCCCGTCGGCAGCTTGATTATCATCCGGGCGACCTCGCCATCCTGCCACGGCACGGGGCCGAGCTCCAGACGGCCCGGCATGCGCTTGCGCGCCTCGGTGATCAACTCCTTCTGGTCCGGGTAGTTCTCGATCAGCTTCTCAAAAGCCTCGGTGGCTTCGGTATCCCGCCCCTTCTTGAGGTAGCACATCGCCAGCCGCAACTGCGCCTGTGCAGCGAGCTTGCGGTTGGCCTGGGCGTCATCGAGGATCTGCTTATAGATCCCGATCGCCGCGTCCAGGTCACCGACCGTC
>JAJDCV010000249.1 GCA_029260675.1 Phycisphaeraceae bacterium | reverse complement strand
TAAGTGTTTTTAGATGCTGTTGCCGTTGAGCTTCCCGAAGCGTGACACAAATATTCGTTGGTTCCGGGTCAATGCCGTTTTGAGTATGCTTTCTGACCGATAACTTTATGTGATGACAATGCGGTTGTGTTTTCCGATCGAGCTTGCGTTCACGCTCGTCGCACTTTTAAATAATACCATAAAAACATAGAAATAACGACTGGTTGTTGCACTGGAGCGGTCATTACTCATCGGCAGGGTGCAAACGTATAAGCCGAGAAGAAGGACCAACTGTTCACTCTAATCGATCAGTTGCAGGCTGAGGTGGATCGCGACCGCACGCCAGCCAGTTCACGCGGCCGGCGAAATATGGCTGGCAGTCTGCTCCTACATGAGAGACGGTACAAAGAACGCCCTTGAGCCCATCACTCCTATGATCGAGCGCATTGGCGCCACTCTTGGGCTCGCCAAACAGGCGGAGGAAAGCCAACCGACGCTTCCACCCAGGAAAGAACCCAAGCGAATTGAAGGCCCGAACAAGCAGAATGGCTTTTATCCGGGCCTGGACGAAGAAATACCGATCTAACCTCCGATCAAGAAGTCAGGAGTTCAAGTCAAATGACGACGCACAGATAGCGGTGTGCAATCAGCCCAAGTTTGCCACCGGGGCGTTCGGCGTGTTGTTCGTGCGGGCCGGAATCGGTTGATTTTGTCTGCTTCGTTTGGCGTGTTTTCTTGCGCGCCGTCGTTGCGTGGTGCTCCGTTTGGGCCATGCACAACGCATGACCTTGCACCACCTGAAGCCCCAGACGCGAAATGACCGAGGCATTTTTGCATGGAGTCTGTGCTCCGTGTTTTCAAGAACAGTACCGCTCGAACGACTTGAGAAGTCCAGTGACAAATTGATGTTTGGCAGAATTCACGTGTCTTGTTTATTGGCAGAGGGCATCGCTGCGATCTCGTTGCAAAGCGACACCGCTCGCGTCTTTATCTTAGGTTTTCCTCGAGTGTTTCGAGCCACGCAGACACTTTGCTCATGTAAAGCACCTCTGTCTGTCTCAGAGGCGATGACGGGATACACCGAACCTACGATCGGCTCGGCGCGACCCAAGGAGAGTTTGTCGATGTTGGGCGACAAAAGTGTTAAGTCTGCCGCTCCTTCAGACTAAATCCATGACCAAGTGGCAAACATCAGGAGTGCGCATGCTAACACAATATTCAGGCTCCAACATATGACCCTAAGCCGTCGGTGCGTGGGAAGCTTTGTCCACCAGTCAGTCATACTTGAACCTTTCAGAGATAATTCTGTCCGGTGAAGCGCCGAGATCAATCAGCGTGCTTTCGACGTTTTCCATCATGCGAGGCGGGCCGCACAGAACGAAAAGCCATTGTTTGATTTGGGCCGGTGTTAGCGCGGACCGTAAAATTTTGATATCTGCAATTCCGGTTTCTCCAACCCATGTTTCTGTTGGCTCAGATATCACGTTCACGATCTTGGTCTTTTGATCCTCACCAAGTTGCTCGAGTTCTTCGCGATACGCGATCTGCTCTTCGATGCGGTTGCCGTAAATGAGAATGTTTGGACGATTGTCCTTCGTCAGGTGTAGTTGGCGGAGAATGGCGAGTAATGGTGCAAGACCAACTCCACCGGCAATCAAAGCAATTCCGGGTTCCTTACGATCTAATAAGGTGAGATTGCCATGTGGTCCGATGATGTAGGCTGTCGTTCCCGGTTCGATTTGACCGACCGTCGAGGTGAAATCGCCAAGCTCCTTGATCATGAACTGTAGCTTTTCACCAGAGGCAGGCGCTGAACTGATTGAGAACGGATTTTCATTTACGCTGAACGGGCTGCCCCCCACATTCAGCCAAACGAATTGGCCAGCGCTATAGTCCAATCCAGCATGTCCTTTCGGCGCGAGCGTCAGTTCCCAGGTTTTCAGGGCGAGCGGTCTGACCGAGGAGACGGTCCAAGGTAGCGCTTTCTGCCGGAAGGGTTCAATTGCGTAAACATAAACGAGTGATAAAAGTGCGGTCAGAGACAGCAGAATCCAAACACCCGCCAGTGCCGGATCTTGGGCGTAGCGACCCGCGGAAAGTGTATGGTGCAGGAGCATTCCGGCGATAAGCAATGCTCCAAAAGCATGCATCATACGCCAAATCTCGTATCGATAACCGAGCTTGTCGCGGCCAATCGCGAGCAGAACTAAGACAGGCAATAGAATCCAAGCAGCGATGCCCGAGCCAAGACTTGAGATCTCGAATGTTAGGCTATTATGGCGTGTGACGTCCCACGGGTACTGCGGATTGAAGTGCGTACGATACAGAAAGGGATGAATGACAGCGAGGGCGAGAGCCGTTCTCGCAAAGAGCTGGTGAAACCGCATGGTGATGTCCATGCCGATGCGTTGGGATATTTTGCGATAGCGCCCTGAGAGGACGAATTCGATAAGGATAATTGCAAAGGCAAGCATACCAGCGCCTGACGCGAGCTCATCCCAGAAAGTTCTTGGTGGTCGCGCGCTGATCCACGAGAGCATCAACGGGAGCAACGTTACGCCAAGATAAAGTGCGATCAAAGCAATAGGGTTCATGGCTGTCGGCCTCCGCTAAGAGGGCAAGAAATAAGTGGTTTTGTACTTTTGGGTGAATGAGCTTCCGATGAAGTTCATCCCGCCGGTCCTGCCATGATGGTGAGCGACAATGTTCCTTTTAGTTTTGATGCAAATCAATGAGAGCAAACGTTTCTGGCTGTGGATCGGGACGTAGAGTGACGACCGAGTTGTGCCAGCCGAATAAGTGCGCGCTGGCTGCGAGTGCGAGCGGCTCTCATAGTTTGTTTTACGACAAGCGGGTTGGTCATATTGTTGTTTTGATTTCAATCAAA